>NZ_JACJRS010000159.1 GCF_014697375.1 Phormidium sp. FACHB-1136 | reverse complement strand
CCTGAATTTGAAACCTTCTACACCAAGAACATTCTGCTGAACGAAGGTATCCGGGCTTGGATGGCTCCCACCGACCAACCCCACGAGAAGTTTGTATTCCCCGAAGAGGTACTGCCACGTGGTAACGCTCTCTAGTAATTCCTTTATCGCCGGACGCGACCAAGCATCCACTGGGTTCGCCTGGTGGTCTGGTAACGCCCGTCTAATCAACCTGTCTGGCAAGCTGCTGGGTGCCCATGTGGCCCACGCTGGTCTGATCGTATTCTGGGCCGGGGCCATGACCCTGTTTGAAGTGGCCCACTTCGTTCCCGACAAGCCTCTGTATGAGCAGGGCTTCATTCTCCTACCTCACCTGGCCACCCTGGGCTGGGGCGTTGGCCCCGGTGGTGAAGTGTTCGACACCTTCCCCTACTTTGTGGTGGGTGTACTTCACCTGATTTCCTCCGCTGTGCTCGGTCTTGGCGGTGTTTACCACGCCGTGCGTGGCCCCGAAGTGCTGGAAGAGTACTCCTCCTTCTTCGGCTACGACTGGAAAGACAAGAACCAGATGACCAACATCATCGGCTACCATCTGATCCTGCTGGGTTGTGGTGCTCTGTTGCTGGTGCTGAAGGCTTGCGTCTTCGGCGGTGTGTACGACACCTGGGCTCCCGGTGGCGGCGATGTCCGGATCATCACCAACCCCACCCTCAACCCCGCTGTGATCTTCGGCTATCTGACCCGCTCCCCCTTTGGTGGCGAGGGCTGGATCGTTGGCGTGAACAACATGGAAGACATCATCGGTGGTCACATCTGGATCGGCCTGATCTGCATCGGTGGTGGCATCTGGCACATTCTGACCACTCCCTTTGGCTGGGCTCGTCGCGCCTTCATCTGGTCTGGCGAAGCCTACCTCTCCTATAGCCTGGGTGCGCTGTCCCTGATGGGCTTCATCGCCTCCTGCTATGTGTGGTTCAACAACACCGCCTACCCCTCCGAGTTCTACGGCCCCACCAACGCCGAGTCTTCCCAGGCTCAGGCCATGACCTTCCTGGTGCGCGACATGCGCCTGGGTGCCAACATCGGCTCTGCCCAAGGCCCCACCGGTCTTGGTAAGTACCTGATGCGCTCCCCCACGGGTGAGATCATCTTCGGCGGTGAAACCATGCGCTTCTGGGACTTCCAAGGCCCCTGGCTGGAGCCCCTGCGTGGCCCCAACGGTCTGGATCTGGACAAGTTGACCAACGACATCCAAGATTGGCAGGTGCGCCGCGCCGCTGAGTACATGACTCACGCGCCCAACGCCTCCATCAACTCCGTGGGTGGCGTGATCACCGAGATCAACTCTGTGAACTTCGTGAACCCCCGGCAGTGGTTGTCTACCTCCCACTTCGTGCTGGGCTTCTTCTTCCTGGTGGGCCACCTCTGGCACGCTGGCCGCGCCCGTGCAGCGGAAGCGGGCTTCGAGAAAGGCATCGACCGCGAGACCGAGCCTGTGCTGGCCATGGGCGACCTCGACTAACCCTTGAGGTTTAGCCTATCCCGATACCGCTAAATCACTTGTATTTAGCTACATAACTCTCTGGTCCTCGTCTTTGGATGGGGACCTTTTTATTGGTTTATTGGCCACGGTTCAAGGTTGACCGTCCTAGGGGGAATTCGCCAGGATTGGACTAGGGTGTGTCATCCATTGTGGACAGGCTGAGGCGACCCCATGACCCTAGCTCAATCTGCATTGGATGGCTATGCCTACCTAGACTTGGAGGTGGATGGCAATGGCCAGATTTTTAGCTACGGTCTGCTGTTCCCCCGGCATGAACTGAAGGTCAGATCGGGCACTGATTTCTAAAAGTATGATCCTTGATTTCTCGTCACCCAAAGTTCTTGTATAGCAGGGGTTCCACAAGGCATCCTGCTTTAGCGATCCAGTGCCTGTTCTTTCCCTTCATCGGTATCACTGAGATAGCGCACTTTGCCCCCCGGTCAGGGACAACCAGGTTCTTGACGGTAGGGGTCTTTTTCTTGACACTGTAATAGGTTTTGCGGTCGGCTTTGTCTTTGGGGCGATGATTCGTCGTTCCGTGCCATCGATGAGGAACTCTAAGCTCGGACAGGTGCTGAGAACCCTTTCCAGGTTGGCCGGGTCTCGCTCCGGTAACTGACGTTTGTACCCTAACGCCTGGTTCAGCACGCCAGTCAAGCGATGAATCCATGCATTGGCCTGGGCCTGACTGATGCCAAAGAGAAACCCCTGCACCGCTTGGGTCGGATAGAGCTGAAAATACACCAGAAGGTTTATTAAACAAAATTTTAGGGTCAAACAATATCCAGGGTTTTGCCCATCAGTTTGCGGAATTCCAGCATGGCGGTGTAGGTGGGCATCACAAAAACAGTGTCGCCATCAAGGGCATGGGCAAAGGATTGGTCGATGGACTCGTGGATGGCTTCCACGGTGGGGATGGCGTCGGGCGGATTGTCCAGGGCGTATTTTAGCCGTACCCGCATATCCTTGGCGCGAATGCCGCTGCACAGCACCCAGTCTAGATGGGCCTGGTTGAGGCGTTCTAATTCGCTATCCCACAGCCAGGAAACATCTTTACCGTCGGCGGTGTTGTCGTTGATGGCGAGGATGAGTTTGAGGGCGGGGATGTGGCGCAGTAGTTCTAGGCTGAGGCTAAAGCTGGCCGGATTTTTTACCAGTAGGAGGCGATAGTGAACGGTTTTGTCGCCCACCTGGCGGCTGAGAATTTCCCCTCGGCCAAAGGCGGGCTGAAAGGTTTGGAGTCCCTGAATTGCTAGTTCCGGCGCTAACCCCATCAGGGTAGCCATGGTCAAGGCGGTGAGGGCGTTGTAGACATGGAAAAAGCCGGGGGAGGCAGTGCGGGCCTGGGGTATGTCAATGGTCTGATCCGCTGCGGTGCCGTGGATGGCAAAGTCTGTGGTTAGGTCTTCGTTGATGCGGATTTTGGTGGCCTCTAGCCCTGGGGTACCCGGTTCGCGGCGGTGTAGTTTCCCTTCGTAGGGCAAAAAGCGGGCGTATTCTTCGGCTAGGGACACAAAATAGGTGGGGTTGGGCAAACCCTGGGTGAGGCGGGCGGTGCGGGGATCGTCTCCGTTGACCACCACCTGGGCGGTGGGACATTGGGCAATGCCGTCGCGGATCAGTTTTTCGGTGCGGTCAATTTCGCCGTAGGCATCGAGCTGATCCCGATACAGGTTGGTGACGGCAATCACCTGGGGTTGCAGCAGGGCGGCGATACGGGGTAGGGTCGCCTCCTCTACTTCTAGGATGGCGTGGCTAAAATCTAGCCGTCCGAGGGCGTTGCTTTGCTTGAGGAGTTCCGACAAAATGCCCTGGCTGAGGTTGGCTCCGGCCCGGTTGCGGAGAATTTTGATCCCCTCTCCCTGGCTGACCATGGCATCGAGCATGGTTTGGGTAGTGGTTTTGCCGTTGGTGCCCGTAATCGCCACCACCGTAGGGATTTGCTGCACCAAAGCCCCCAGGGCAAAGGGAAAATACTGGCCCACCAGGTATCCCGGCAGGGCCGTCCCCGATCCCCGCCCCGACAGCCGCAGCACCAGGGTCAGCGCCTTGGCAAAGGCCACAATGGGAATTAGCAACAGTTGGTTCATGGCAGACCGCAGAGTACCGGGGCTTCCCCTAGACGTGGAATATTCTGTCCAAGGTACCGCAAAGGTATCCCCCCAGATCAGATCACTCAGAATCGGCTGGTCTGGAGCATTCACCAAGCCAACTAAAACCGCCTGGGATTTCCGCACAGGCAAGAATCCCGTACCATCGGCTGAATGCCACTTTCAAGGCTGTATAGAACCTACCGCTCCAACCCCGATGGGGGCAGGGGAGAGGCAGGAGGAGAAAGCCCTTGGGAGGAGGAAAAGTGGGCAATCGCCGCCATCGGCAGGGTCAAGGTCATCAAGGCAATGACGATGCCGAGCAGATTGGAGAAAATACTCGGAGGCTCCCCCGGAGGGGTCTCGGTTTGACTAGCAGAATCCATGCAATTTTAGGACTGAAATCAGCAAAGCAGGCTTGGTTGACCGAGGAGGTCACGCAACGGGAAAACCCGTTAGCCCATCCGTTATCTATCGCCGCAGAACCTTCTATCAGACCATCTTAGACATCACACGGTAACAAACAGTTCCCCAGGGCACAAAGCCCCAGGCATTGGCTATGGATTGCTGACAAGCCACAGCCGATCTGACTAGGGAATGGAATGCCATTCCGCTAGGCTCATTAGTTTATCATTCCCCACGGGGTGGGGGCAGCCCTAAATCGTTACAAAGATTACTGAATTTAGGTTCGGTCGTCTGGGCTGGTGGGCTAGGGATCCCAAAAAATAATCCAGCCTCCCGAAGGAAGCTGGACTAGACGTACTCAACGTGAACTATCGACACTAATGCCGCTGGCGGAAGTCGTTTAACCAGTCGCGCAGTTGGTCGGCGGCAACCTCGCGGCCCCCTAGACCAAAGGCCAGGGCAATGGCGACGGCAATGGCTCCCATTAACAGCCCAAAGGCCAGGTTGACGATGTCGGGGGCAACGCCCATTTGCTGAAGCGCCATGGCTCCCACAAAGATCAAAATGGCGATGCGGGTGGCCTGGGCGAGGATCTTCGCCTGCCCAGAACCCATGGCGCTCACCAGGCGGAAGGCCAGGTTGGCTAGGTAAAGACCCACGGCAAAGACCACCAGGCCGCTGAGTACCCGTACCCCAACCCGCAGCACGGCCCGCACAATGTCAGTGAGTCCGGCAAAGTTGAGGATTTCGGTGGCGGTGACGGCCCCAAAGAGCACGATGGCGACGAGGGCAAGGATGCCCACCAGTTCCGATGGGGTGCGTCCAGGGGCGGCGGGACGCACGACTTCCTCCAGTCCGGGGGGTGAGGGGGGCTGGGGATCCGACTGAAGTTCGGGCAAGCCGAGCACACCCAGGATGTTATCGAAGCCCGCGCTGCGGAGCAATTCGGTGACCAGGTTGGAGACAAACTGCCCCACAAAATAGGCCGCCGCCAGCACCACCCCAGCCATAATCACCTGGGGAATGGCCGTCATCACCTGCTCCAGCATGACAATAGCCGGAGCCGAAATGGCGTCAATGGCCAGTTCATTCAGGGCGGCCACCACCGTGGGAATCAGCACCAGCACATAGGCCAGGGTACCCACCAGCCCAGAGAGGGAGAGCCCTTCACGGGCGGTGGGTTTTAACCCCATGCGGGGGCCAATTTGGTCAGCCCCAATGGCCACCAGGAGGTTGGTGGCAACGCCGCGCACAATCCGGGCAATGATCCAGCCCAGGGCCAAAATCAGGCCCGCCGTAATCAGCCGGGGAATGGCCTGCAAGAAAGAATTGATCAGATCCTCCACCGGAGCCAGCAGCCCCGGCAACTGAAGGGCACTGAGCACCAGGGGAATAAACAGCAGCAGAATGAACCAAAACAGCACGTTGCCGATGGTTTCATTGAGCACCACGGGGCTGTTGCCGCCTTCTAGTCCGGCCTGTTGCGCTAGGCGATCATCTAAATTAAATCGCCCTAGCCCGTTGACCACCAGGGTGCGCACTAGGGTCGCCACCACCCAGGCAATGCCGAGGAGCAGGGCCGCACCGCCCACCCTGGGCAGGTAGGCAAAGATTTGATCTAGGAAATTGTTCAGCGGCGTTGAGACTGCCGTTAGGTTCAGGGCATTGAGGGAGGCCACAATGGCGAACAAAAAGATCAGCCAATACACCAGAGTGGAGGCCCATTGCTCCACGGGAATGGACGGTTCACCTTGGCTACCCGAGGCCCAGCGAGCCAGACGATTGTCGAGCTGGGTGCGCTTCAGCAGGTTTTTGATCGCCAGCGCCACTACCGTGGCCAGCAACCAACCCAGCAACAACAGCACTATGGCCCAGACTAAACTCGGCAAAAACTGGCCAAGCTGCACCGCAATCTCCTCCACAAAGCGGCTGGGGGAGGAGGTGTCTAGGCTTGTCGGTATCGGCGTCGATATGGGCACAGGATCGGCTTGGATAGGGGCTGGCTCCACCTGGGCAACCAGCGGAATAGAATGGGTGAATAGCATACACAATTGGGGCTTAAGGGGCATCCTGAGGGGCCGTGACCGAGCGATCTTCCCTGGTCAGTGGATAGTCTCACGGATCATCTTGACGAGATAAAATGCCGTGCAATTCACCGTCCAGAGGTCTCGGCCTCGGTTTCCCCGTAACGTTATCATCCCAGTTCCAGTTTTTCCAAACGTCCTTCTAGACAACACTCCGGACAGATCTGGGCGGCTATGGCTCCAGCTTAGGCGGCTATAGCCCCGTAATTTAGGAGAGTTTGGTAGTTGGGGTGGGATTTAATCAAAGTTGGCTCCAGGTCGAACATGGCGATAAATAGGTCAAGAAGATGCTCATTAAGGTCCTGTCGTTTGAAGGAGGGGATGGAGAAACTGAGGGGTTCATCCTTAGCTTGAGTGGATAGCAGTGCCGCTTTTGCCCGTGTAAGGGCCATCAGACTGGCATTGACATGGGAGTCGAGGGCTTCAGGCGTTCGAGCTTGGCAGTCGGCTAAGCCTGTGAATTGGCGAGCATTGCGAAAAATGAATTCAGTCTGGCAGCCAGGATACCCCCATAAACACAGAGGATGCCCAGCCACCGAAACTGAGTCTAGACAGTTTGCAGCAGTTAGTGAGCGTGATTGCCAAAATTAAGGCAGCTCATCTGTCTACTCAACAGGAAGGTGCCCTATGCCAGAGCGAATCGAGCCCCCCCGCCGCATCACCTGATAGCCCAAGTGCCCCTGTGGAGCACCTTGCCGCTAGCGACCCGCCAGCGACTGATGTGGATTTTCAGCCAAATGCTAGCCAGTCAATTGGCGGTTCAAAGGCCGCAGGAGGGCAGCCAGAGCTATGCTCATTTCTGGTGTATGGAGGGGAAAGAAGGAAGGGCGTATCCTGCTGGATGAAGTAAACCACCAGATCAGGAATACACCATGAATGACGACCATCTTATTTCACTACCCCCCAGCGAGACAACGGAGCACTTCAGCGATGCGCTGAGC
>NZ_JACJRS010000158.1 GCF_014697375.1 Phormidium sp. FACHB-1136 | reverse complement strand
CTGGAGGCCCTTCAACAGCGGGTTGACCAAGAACTCGCCCGTCTGACGCCAGAACAAGTGCAGTCCATCACGGGCTATGACTTCATTCTCGATGCCCTACTCCAAGCTGAATTCCAGAAATCAGCCTAAATTATGCTCAACTTCATTTTTTATTGGTATTAAACATCAAAATGACATCGATTGGTTTGCGGCCTGCATTGCTTTTGCGGTCTTTTTTATGGAGCAATTCTAGTTCATCTCGGAATAATTCCCAAGGAATAATGTCATTGAGATATTTTAAGGTTTTATTTTTGTTGAGCAATTCCTGCTGGCGTTCCTCAAAGTCCCAGAATCCTTTTTGTCCCATAGTCCTGATGAGAAATGAGTGATTTATATTATCTATGATCTCATCTTTTTGTGTCTATCGACTATCTCTTTAAGAATCACAATACTGGTAGTCCTATTTCGTACAGGCTAGAGAATAATCAGGCGACCCTAGAGACCTTACGGCAGTAGATTGCTGTTTTTGGCTGTTTTTTCTCTGACCCGTAGATTAATGCACTACCACAATACTAATGATCAAATATTGGGCTATTAGCAAATATTTCAGAAATCTAGATTTCGACATGAGTCTCATTGCGAGACAGTGCCTTCAGTATTTTTCGAGGTGCCCAATACCCTCAAGACCAAGGGCTACAACCTGGAACACAATTTCGGGCACGGAAAGCAGCATCTCTCTTCGTTACTGGTGACGCTGAACATCTTGTCCCTGCTATTCCACACGGGGCTGGAACTGATCGACCAGAAGTACACGCTGCTGCGCTCTCACTTGCCCACCCGCAAAACCTTCTTCGATGATCTGCGGGCGTTAACCCGGTACATGTATTTCGACAGTTGGGAGCATCTGCTGACCTTCATGCTGGAAGGGCTAGAGCTAGAAATCCCGCCAAATACTAGCTGAATTGCCATATTGAGAATTGCTGCATCGTCGGGCGGTTGCTTGCCATTGTGCCCGATGCGACTTCCCATGACCGCTAGATTCCCGATTTTCTTTAGCTGCTGCTTACGGGGAGTTAAGGGCTGGCCCCTTTAGGTAAACGAGACACCGTCGGATCGAGACAGGCCCAGCATCTCAGCGTAGTCCTCAGAGGTAACTGAGGTTGAATCGTCGTCATTATCGAGTTCGTAGTCATCGTCCTCGCCCTCGTAGGCGGCGACGGCAGCTCGAAGAAAGCGATCACACAACCACTGCGCCACTTTGTCAAAATCCCGATCAGCATCTAAAAACAGCACACCCACCACGGCTTCAAACATTTCGCCCCAGGTGCCGGGTTCTGCTTCAGGCGGTTTCCGGTTTTTTCGATTCCAGGAAGAGCTGAAGTCGGGCAGGCCCAGCTTAATGGCAAAGTTGGCGAGAGATGGGCGGTCGGCGATCACTTGCCGATAGTTGTCCAATTCTTCCCGCTCAAATTCTCGGCCAGTGCTGTACAGGTAGTCGGCCAGGATGGCATCAATTAACGCATCGCCGATGAAAGCCAGGGTGCGGTACTTGCGTTTAATTTGGTCTTGTTCGGCCCTGGAGAGCACCATCTCATTGAGGGTGCAGGGGTCAGTGAGGGCAACTTCGAGCAGGCTATCGCTGTGGAAGTTGGGAAAGGCAATTGCATGCTTGGCTTCTTCAAGTTTGATAGATGGATGGCTCATAGCGAATTACCGATAGATCCGAATCTGCGGGATAACCACATACCAATCCTCGATAATCTCATCGGAATCGTCAGCGGCCTTGACATGGCGGTAGATGTAGCGAACGGTCACTTCATCAGAACCAAACTGGAACTTGTCTGGTGCTAAGCCTTTCCATCTCAGGGAATCATTACATTTTCTGGACAAAGCGCCGATCCCATTGCCGTTCTCGTCGGTGATAATCCATCCATTGCGCTTGGAGTTGGGCTGTAGGTAAAGGGGATCACCTTCGCGCATGGTTTTGATCTGGTCTTGCCCTTTCTGAGTTGCCCAGTACCCCAGATGGACATCGCCCGGAGAGAAATCGAAATAATTGATGCGGCTGGGTAGCTCAATCGCATCAAGTTGAGCCATTGGAGCTTCAATCTGAGTTTCTCGTAAGAACAGCGTGGATTGAAATCCACATAGAACCAACTCTTCCTTGGCGCGGGTCATGGCGACGTAAAAGAGCCGCCGTTCATCCTCAAGCTGATGGTCAGCGTCTGAAAACTTATCCGTTAGTAGAATCACCTTCGAGAACTCTAAGCCTTTTGCCCCATGGCAACTGGTGACTAGGATGGCATTTTCATCCATAAGCGAATTATTCGGGCTCTCGTTGAATTCGTAGATAGAGGTGGTAATTTCCTCCGCAGTAATTGAGGTAGCCAGATCTTCAGAGCCAAAACCTCGTTCTTTATCGAGGTCTTCAGCAATCTTCAGCAGGGTTTTGATAGTGGGTTCGGTTAATTGCCGTCCCTTGCGCTCGAAGAATGAATGAAACCGTTGCCGCACGGATTCATTCGGTTCGAGGGTCAGCGTCGGATCGCCTTGTAGTTGTTTTAAGAGTTGGTCGGTGACGGAGTGGCGGATTAGCTTCACATCTTGGCCTTTTAAGGCATAGGTGGGAATGCCTGCCACTCGCTCTAGCAGTGCTCTAATTTCGTTAAGCTGATCCCACTGTTTAGCTAGGATAGCGATTTCGTTGGGTCGCACGCCCTCGTCTATCCACTGTCGCACCTTTTGAATAATCCAAATCGCCTGGGCATTGGCAGCACTGAAGAGGTAAGCCTGGACAGGCACGCCTGTTAGCCCGATGCGATCATCATTAATGCGGACTTGTTCTTCTGGCAGGCGTTTGCATCGTTGACGATTATGCTGAATAACCCGATTGCTGACCTCAATGATGGATTCGGTAGAGCGGTAGTTTTCCGCCAGCAGGAACTGTTTTGCCTTGTATTCGGCCTCGAATTGCAGAATGAACTTGGCATCCGCGCCGCGAAAGCCGTAGATGTTTTGGTCGTCGTCGCCAATGACGCAGAGGTTGAATTGAGTGGTCTGGTTGGGGTCTTCTGAAGCGCCCAGACCGGAAATCAGCCGAATCAGGCGATACTCCTGCTCGGTGACATCCTGGTACTCGTCTACAAAGATATGTTCGGTATTGCCCAATAGGCGAATGCGACGAACCTGAATCTCGTCATCATCGTCTTCCTGAGCTTCCAGGAGATTGCAGGCGTCTTTGAGTAAATGGTCAAATTGTGTCTCGGTATCTCGGTGTTTATGGCTATTAGAGCTAGCGGTTTCGTCCATCGTGCGGCCTAGCAACGACAGGGCCAAGCCATGGAAGGTGTAAACCCGCAGGCGAGAGGCCAGGTTGCCCACGAGATCCTGTAGCCGCAGACGCAATTCCCGCACCGCGTTACGGTTGTAGGCCAACACCAAAATGCGGTCAGGCTGTATCCGTTTGACTTTGATCAGGTAGGCGATTCGGTGAACAATGGTGCGAGTTTTGCCTGAACCCGGCCCCGCAATTACCGATATTGCCGGATTTTCCGCTTCTACGATGGCCCGCTGAGACTCGTTGAGTGGCCCCATGATTTTGTCATAATCGGCCTGGCTGAGGGGGCGTGCTACCTCTTCTCCGGCTAGTCCTGGGTACGCCTCGTCAAACTCAGGGCGGGGCAGGGTGAAGTAGTTATTGACTAGCTTCTGGCGAGCATGGTCATCTTGGGCTAATGCTCCGTAGGCCATCATCACATGGATCTTTCGGGCCTGCTCTTGGTACTGTTCCTCGATGATTGGGTAGTGACTGGTAATTTCTGCAATGCTACTTCCTTTAATGACCCTGACTTTTAGGGCTTGATGGAACAAGGTCAGTCCATCGGTTAGGCGCAGAATCTCCCGTTCATGCAGCCAGATCAGCGTACGCCGCAGTTGCTGAGCTTCGATTTCCGTAGGCGCAGACCGACCACAAACCTGCTCCAGCAGGTCTTCAAAATCGCATTGAACCTTTAGCCGTGCCCCAGTTTTTTGCTCAGACCGGGTGTTGATCGTCTCATAGAGGATGTCAAGGAGCTTGATACAGAGGGCTTGATGGTTGGGTCGCCAGTCAATCGCTTTGGATAGAAGACCGGAATCCGAGTCGGGCTGTATCAACTGGATAAGGCCACCGCTGCGCTGTTTGAACTGAAGCCAACCCAGGGATTTCCAGCCTTCTAAAACAGCTTTGATAGCAGAGTCCCTCAGCTTTTGAGTCCCATCGGCATCAAAAAAGGTGGCGAGCTTGCGGGGATTTAGGATATGGCTAGGTTTATCGCCAACCT
This sequence comes from Phormidium sp. FACHB-1136, assembly GCF_014697375.1. GTDB lineage: Bacteria > Cyanobacteriota > Cyanobacteriia > Phormidesmidales > Phormidesmidaceae > Nodosilinea. Next base: position 2,843 of record NZ_JACJRS010000158.1, on the reverse strand, counting down.
TCTCGGCCAAATAGTTGAGGAGTTGTTCTTCCAACTCACGGTGACGCTGATACTTCCGCTTGGCATCGCCGCTGACTCCTTTGCTAACCAACACCGTTAGCGGCAGTTGCGAAGTGCAGACTCCGGCCCTTTGGAGTTCACGGATACGTTCGGGCATCTCCAGCACCGGAATACCGGACTCATCACTAAGCCGTTCCAGAGAAATACGCTCGTTGTCTTGATGGTGCTGATGCTGAACCAGATGCATTCCCAGGATTAAGCGCTCAAATTGCTTGATTTCACTCGGTTTCAGGTCTTTTGGGCGACGGTAGGTCAGAAAAGCCCGTAAGGACTGTTGAGGGGTAGAATGCTTCAGGTTGAACTGGACGACGGTCGATAGGTTTTCCGCCCGCTCAATCAGGCCGAAATCTTCTAGGTGGTGCAGCGCAACGCGGATTTTGGTGTCTCGTTGTTCATCATCGGTGGCAAAACGGTCATCCAGTTCGCCAGTGCGATAGATTTCATCGGCTGTGACCCAGAACCAGTCCTCTGTGACTTTGCTTGATCGAGTGGTCAGGGAATCGCGCACGCCTCTAATGGCGATAAATATATTCCGCAAGTCGGTTTTCGACAGATGGCCCAAACTCTTCATGAAGAAGAGCATTTCGGCATCTTGTTCATCGAATAGCAACACACAATCGGCCTGTTCGCCATCCCGTCCGGCTCGGCCTGCTTCTTGGATGTAGCTCTCTAGGCTGCCGCTAGGGGTATTGTGGATGACGGCTCGTACATCTTTACGGTTGATGCCCATGCCAAAGGCACAGGTGGCGGTGACGACGTTGAGATCGCCGTTCTTGAACTCCCGGAGCAGTTTCCCCTTCTCCTCTTTGGGAACTTTGCCGTGGTAGTAGGCGGCCTGAATACCTTGCTGTTGAAGCTTTTGGGCTAAGGTCTCGGCTTCTTTCCGGGTGGTGGTATAAACCAGAGCGCAGCCTCCCTGCTCCAAAGCCCGTTGAACGTACTGAACGATCAGTGGGTCTTTGTTGCCCTTAGTGGGGATGACGTGGTAGCTGAGGTTATCCCGCTGAAGGCTAGCGGTAATTTGGCGATGAATGGGCAGAGATTGTTGCTGAAAAAGCTGGCAGATATCATCGCGCACTTGGGCGGTCGCCGTTGCGGTTAGCAGCGCCAGGGTTGGCATGGGCCGATTTAGCTCGGTGTAGAGTTCCTTAATGAACTTGGGAATATACCGATAGTCGGGCCGGAAGTTCTGGCCCCACTGGCTGATGCAGTGGGCTTCGTCGATGACCCAAAGGGCGGGCGGACGTTCCCTCAGGAGAGACCGAATACTGATAGAACGGAGTTGTTCTGGGCTGATGTAAAGCAGTCCTTTTTGGCCATTGCGGAGGGCTTCTAGGCGTTCGGCCCGCAGTTGTGCCGGCAGGGTGTTGTTGATGTAGGTGGCAAAGTCGAGACCTTTAGCTTCGAGATCGGCCACCTGATCGTCCATCAAGGCCTGAAGGGGAGAGATGCAGACCGTTAAGCTCCACTGGTGTCGGTAATGCATCAACGCTGGTAGTTGATAGCAGAGGGACTTACCACCGCCCGTGGACATCAAGATCAGGGGATTCTGTTTAGCGGCAATGGACTGAACAGCCTCTTCCTGCTTGCCGCGAAAGCCAGGAATGTCAAAGTCTTTTAGGAACGGCTGATAGGTGAACTCCTGGGGTGTGAGGGGAAATAATCGATCCAGAACAGCCGGAAACTGAGGTAAATGATTGAGCCAGGCCGAATAGGGCTGTTTGGAATGGGTTCGGTTGCGCTCGAAGTTCCACACCAGCAGTGCCATTAGGATGAAGCGATACTCAAAGTCCGGTGTTTCCAGCAAAGACTGTTGGATGTATGCAATCGCCTCTGGTGACAGCCCTGCTAGGGTTTCCTGCGGCAAATCGGCTAGGGCAGGCGGTGACGTTGGTAACCAAGTTAAGGATTCAAATAGGGTCTGGTAGGCCCATTCGGTAGGGGTATCGCCTCTAACCAAGAGCCAGGTGTAGAGCTGCCGCAGGGATGGAGGGTGCTGAGCGAGGATATTCAGGCAGGTCTCTAGCAAAAAGCGGGTTGCTCTGGCATCTTCGAGGGGGTCGTTGCTGGCGTAGTCGCTGAGCTTATAGTCTTTGTGCAGCCTTTGGGACGGTTCTAGGGGAAAGGCTAGGACAGAGAGTTCGAGGGTATCGACAATGGGCAGGGATTCTAGCTCTGGCCACTGACGGAGCAGGTGAAGCTGATCGAAACGGCGGAAGTTGTGACCACAGAGGATGCCGTGAGAGTCGCTGAGGGCCACTAGCTGACGGTGAATTTTGTCGCTCTGATCTGGAGCCACTTTAAGGGAGATGTCGGGCGACAGCAGACCATAGCTGAAGATGTGACCGTTGAGATCGACCTCCAAATCCAGATAAGTGTAGGCATTGAGAAACTGGCTCTCACCTATGGGGTGCTCTATGGTGGCTACCATAATGTTTACCTTGTCGGTCTTTGAGTGATATAACGGCAAGCCAAGCGCTACACAGCAGATGGTTGTCTCTTCTTATAAATTGCCCTGATTTTTGAGGAAATTCACTAGGTAAATGAGATTTCCGAGAATCCATGAAGACCAAGCATTTCAGAAGATGAAGTTAGGAAATGAGAAAGAAGCCTGTGTCCGCCGAGAACTGGCCGTTCTTGCAATACGGGCATGGGTGGCCTTCGAGTTGGTAAGCTGATATGCATTTAAATTGCATTGACTGTGTTTCCTTTATTTTTGATCTTGCGATCCCAGTTGATGACAAGCTGCCCTTCGTTCAACAGGTTATGAACAAGCGCTTCTA
>NZ_JACJRS010000157.1 GCF_014697375.1 Phormidium sp. FACHB-1136 | reverse complement strand
CTGTTGTCGCCTACGTCCTTGGCCAAACCGCCCGCATTCTGGTTCAGCATTGGGTGGATGGCCAAGTGAGCCGTGCTCTAGCACCGTCTGAACCTGTAGAAGCGCTGTCCTGCTTGTCCGAAACGTTTGCCACTGCCGAACTCACTAATTTCGATCTGGGACTCACGGAAACTGAGGCCGACTTGCAGAATGCCCAGGACGTGGATGTGGCGGACGTGGAGTCCTTGGACTACCGCACTCTGACCACCGCGCAGCTCCGTCGGGAATGTGCCGCCGCCGGGATTCGTTAATGACCTCGACCCGAGTCATATCGGTCTTGCAGACCATCTGATCGCCCTCCGGAATGAATCCGGGATATACCGACTAGCTATCTGTAACGTAGAAATAGCCGTGCCAATCCGCGACGATAGACCAGAGTGGGGTAACGGTTTCGGTACTATGGTCACCTAAGACCCAGCCTAAAATCCCCGGCTTAACGTGGTCAACGGCTGTCCACAGCCAAATTTTGTTTTTTTTGAGCCCACAAAGGTTTCCAACTCGTCGAGTTCGCCGACCTCGGTCGCTGTTTCAGGGTCGTAAGCATCCGGGAGGCGTTCACCGAGTTTTAATGATGCAACGCCGATGTAATCAACCCTGGGTCAAGCTATGGCCAACGCCACCCCGACATCTCAAGAACGGATCATTCGCTTTACGGTAGATATGCCAGAGTCTTTGCACCAGCAGCTTTCTGAGGCCGCCACCCGGCTCAAACGCAAGAAGGCGGCGGTGGTGAGGATGGCCTTAGAACAAGCCCTCAAAGACCTCGATGATGATGCCGTCGTGGGCTAGGTGGGCCTCAGTAGTGGAAGGCTGAAACCTAGGTATGACAGTAATTTCAGGGGTTAGAATATTTAGTTTTGTAATGTAGCATTCCGTCAATCCGTTGGGTACTCTAGAGGGGTGAGCTGGTCGCTCCCGTTGGTTGTTGTCCGTTACCCCCAAAGTGTTCAGGCATTCCTAGTGCCTTGTTTTGCTGTGGGGATGTTCTGGGAAGATTGCACCCATGACCTACTGGCTCTTTCAAGGAAATCCCAAGTATTACCGCATCGTGGATGGCATTCGAGACTTCACTCAAATGCCCTGGCTGGTGACGCGCTATGCCAAGGAGATGCAGCCCGGTGATGGGGTGCTGGTGTGGATGGCGGGGCCAGAGGCCGGGGTCTATGCCATTGCAGAGATTATCGACACACCCAAGCCCATGCCGGAGCCGCCTGATATCGGTTACTGGCTAGACAAGTCGCGCTTGGGAGCCAAGCCCTTTGCCACCCTACGCTTCACGGACAAGCTGCTGGAGCGGCCCCTACTGCGCAGTGACCTAAAGCAAGACCCGGTGCTGAAGTCGTTGACGGTGCTGCGCCAGCCCAACGCCACCAACTTCAAGGTGACGGCGGCGGAGTGGCAGCAGGTGTATGAGTTAAGGAGGGAAGCGTGATGGTGGAAGATCGGTCAATACCTATGCCTGGTCAGGTCGTTCACGTTCGTTCCCGTCGCTATTTGGTGCAGCAGGTAGAAGGCCCTCAGGAATCGAAGGGAGATGCCACCGTTCATCTCGCCTGTATCGAGGACGATGCCCAGGGACAACCCCTTGCTGTCTTTTGGAATCAAGAACTAGATGCTCGTGTTCTCGGGGATTCCTCTTGGGATGTCGTGGGACAAAGAGGATTTGACCAACCTAATCGCTTCTCAGCCTACCTCCACACCCTGCGGTGGAACTGTGTCACATCCACGAAAGTCAACTTATTCCAGTCTCCATATCGGGCTGGGATTCAAGTCAAGGCTTATCAGTTAGAACCCTTACGAAAGGCATTGCAAATGCCGAGGGTGTCTTTATTTATTGCCGATGACGTAGGACTCGGTAAAACCATTGAGGCGGGCTTGATTCTACGGGAATTAATTCTGCGTCAGAAGGTCGAACGCATGGTGATTTCCTGTCCTCCTTCTGTGGTACAGCAATGGCAGGAGGAAATGGAAAGTCGTTTTGGATTGTTGTTCCAGGTGTTTGACCGTGCCTATGTGGCCCAGAAACGACGACAGCGGGGATATGGCATTAACCCATGGAAAACCCATAACCGTTTTATCATCTCCCATGCGCTGTTGCGGGATGAAACCTATGCAGCCCCGTTGAGGGACTGGTTAAGCTCTACGGATGGCAAAACGTTATTTATTTTAGATGAGGCCCATAATGCTGCTCCCGCGAGTAGTGCTCGTTATGCCGTAGATTCTCAACTCACGAAGACAGTGCGAGAATTATGTCCATTGTTTGAGCATAAGCTATTTCTGTCTGCCACACCCCACAATGGCCATTCTAATAGCTTTGCCGCGTTACTTGAAATGTTGGATCCCCAACGCTTTTGTCGGGGGATACCAGTGCGAAGTAAGAAGCTGCTAGAGGATGTAATGGTAAGGCGGCTAAAGAAGGATCTTAGAGCCATTCAAATTACAGACTTTCCTGAACGGAAGGTGGTGCCAGTTGATATTGATGGATTACCACAAGATGCACCTGAATTAGTATTGTCAGACTTATTGCAAGAGTATCGAAGCTGTCGCCAGAAGCGACTTAAAAAGACCTCAGCCTCTAATCAGCGAGCAGCCATGCTGGTGGTAATCTCGCTGCAAAAGCGCTTACTCTCGTCCATTGAGGCTTTTGCCCGTACTCTAAAGGTACACCGAGCCAGTATTGAACGACAGGCAACGAACCAAGCTCCTCACCTGCTGGATCAATATGATCTGCTGGAAAATAGTGTTGGGTTTGATGATGATCGGGCTGAGGTAGATGAGCAGGAGTTAGAGCAGGAAGAAGATAACCAGATGGCTGCGGCCACCCAGGCTACTTCAGAGACAGACATTAGTCAACGGGAATTAGACCTGTTGGAAGAAATGACTGCGATCGCTGAAAAAGCTCGGCATCAGGCCGATGGTCGAATCCTGAAGTTATTTGATTGGCTCAAGGAAAATCTCTGTCCTGGCCTAGGCCATCCTGGAGCGACCTGGAATGATCGTCGAGTCTTAATTTTTACGGAATACACCGATACGAAGCGTTATCTAGAAATCCAACTGAAGGAGATGATTGCCCAAACTGACCAGGCAGAGGAACGCATTGCGACCTTCCATGGCGGGATGGGAGATGAACAACGGCAACTGATTAAAGCCGCGTTTAATGCCAACCCTCAAGATCATCCTCTCAGGATTTTAATTGCCACCGATGCGGCACGGGAGGGGGTTAACCTCCAGAACTATTGTGCTGACCTCTTCCATTTCGATGTGCCCTGGAATCCTAGTCGGATGGAGCAGCGCAATGGTCGGATTGACCGCAAGCTCCAACGAGAACCCGTGGTGCGTTGTCATTATTTCGTCTATCATCAGCGACCTGAAGATCAGGTCTTGAAAACCCTGGTGGAGAAAACAGACACAATTGCCAAGGAGTTAGGTAGCCTATCTCCAGTTTTGGAAAAGAATGTAGATCGCATCCTGAAACAAGGGATTCAACAACAGGATGCAGAGCAGATTAGTCTTCTGATTAAACAGGCCGATCAAGATAACCAAGAGACTAAAGATAAGGGACGAGTGATTAAAGAGGAATTAGAAGCCGTTCGGGAAGAGGAATCTAAGCTTCAGAACCAACAAGTTGAGTTGCAAATTCTTCTAGAACAGTCCAGGCAATGGCTAGGGTTTGAGGTCAATCATTTTCAAGATGCCCTCTCAGTCTCGCTCGGGTTGATGGGGATATCACCCCTTCAGCCTACGGCAGGTTCTAGTTCTTGGAATCTAGACCACCTAGAGCAGCAATTGGGGGGGGATCCATCCTGGGCGGCTACCCTAGACAGCCTACGGGCACCGCGACGGAAGGGGCAAAATTTTCAAGAGTGGCGGCGGGAATCATCCATCCGTCCAGTAATCTTCGAGGATCCGAATAGTCTGGATGGGCAGTTTGTTCACCTCCACCTAGAACACCGCTTGGTGCAACGACTGTTAGGACGCTTTCTGTCGCAGGGCTTTGTTCACCATGAACTCAGTCGAGCCTGTGTATGTCGAACCCGATCAGCGATTCCAAAGGTCATTGTGTTGGGGCGTTTATCCCTCTATGGGAATCGGGCTGCACGGCTCCATGATGAGATTCTTGAGGTTGCAGCAGAATGGATCGCCCCAGAGCAACGGGGACGAGGCAAGCTTCGGCCCCTGACGATCAGCGATAAGGATGAAGTATTGGGAGAGTTGAATCAATCCTTAGCCGACCCTAAGCTGTGTCAGGTTTCTCCCCAGGAGGCCATTCAATTTCAAGCCTATGCCGCTCAAGATGTGGCGGATTTGCTACCCCACTTGGAGAAGCGTTCCGAAACCTTGAGGGAACGGGCGATTCGAGAATTGACGCAGCGAGGCGAGCGGGAGGCTAAAGCCATGGTGGATCTCTTGCAATCCCAGAAGAAACGGATTGAGAAGGAACTACCCGACAAGCGAGATTCAGTTCAGCAGTTGACCTTGGAATTTTCCGATGCGGAGCGACGGCAGTTGAAAATGGACGTGCAATTTTTAGAGGATCGTCTTAGCAAGATTGACCAGGAGCTAGAGGAAGAGCCCCAGCGCATTCGCCAAGCCTACGAGGTCAAAGCAGATCGCATTGAACCCGTTGGTCTGGTTTATCTATGGCCACTGTCAAGCTAAGCCCCTTCCCTTTACCTGATCCTGATTCTCCGTAACTCCCATGGCTCAAGATGATCGCTCTACATACTTCCACAAAGAATGGATTGGGATGCTCCAGCCTGTGGGGTTGGTGGTGGAGCCCACGGCGTTGGTTCAGGCGCAGATCAGTCTGGATCGTGGCAAACTCGTAGAGCTACAACAGCAGTTTAAGGGTTTTATTACTGAGGGGAACCTGCCAGGGCGGCCTGACTACCAGGGCGCGTGGTTGGGTGGAGATCGTTTCCAAGCCTTCCTGACTGAGTTTCTGCGGTGGCCAGCCAAGACCATTGCGGGTTTTGGAGACACCCCACTCCCCCAGGACTTTACTCTCTACCTCCCGGACTATGGCGAAACCCTGGAGCCTACCTACGGGGTGAAGGACAAGGCCGGGGATTGGGTGATGCTGGTGAAGGTCGTGCCCTTGGGCTGGGAGTTAGATCAGGATGAACCCGGCTCTGAACAGAAGTGGCAAGCGACCCCTCAGCAGAAGTTTGAGCGGTTATTGCGGGAGAAGCAGCAACCCGTCGGCTTAATTTTCAATGGCACCCATATCCGCCTGGTCTATGCGCCCCGTGGTGAAGCATCGGGGTATCTGACCTTTCCCGTGCAAGCCATGATGGAAGTCTCGGGGCGGCTCATCCTCGGGGCGATGGAAATGCTGTTGGGGCGGAACAGCCTACTGGCCAGCCAGCCAGAGCAACGCCTGACCAAGGTTCTAGAGGCCAGCCGCAAGGCTCAGGCCATGGTGTCAGAGCAATTAGCCGCTCAGGTGTTGGATGCCCTGTGGGAGTTGCTACGGGGCTTTGAGAGCGCCTACAAGATGGTGCAAAGCCCCATTCTGGAGGAACTATCCCAGAACCGCGAGGGACGCCGACACATCTATGGGGGCTTAATCACGACGCTCATGCGGCTGGTCTTTTTGCTCTATGCCGAAGAGCGGGATGTGATGCCCGATGATGAGATCTACGGCCAGCACTATTCGGTGTTGGGGCTGTACGAGCGCCTGGTGGAAGAGAACGGCACCTATCCCGACACGATGGATCAACGCTATGGCGCGTGGGCGGGGCTGCTGAGTTTGTTTCGGCTGGTGTATGAGGGGGGTGGCCCTTATGAAGACTATCTCCCGGCCCGCCATGGCCAACTGTTTGACCCCGATGCCTACCCGTTTCTAGAAGGGCGGCAGAAGCCCAAAGACGCCATTTCCCATCTCCCTCAAGTGTCTGATGGCGTGGTGTTTCGGATGTTGGATAAGCTGCTGATGCTCAAGGGTGATCGGCTGTCCTATCGCGCCCTGAGTGTTGAAGAAATTGGTTCCGTGTATGAAGGGATTATGGGCTTTGAGGTGGAGGTTGCCCCAGGCCCATCCCTGGCGGTACGTCCCAAGGATGTCGTGATTGACTTGGCCGCGTTACTCGCGAGGAAGCCAGCGGATCGCCTTTCCATGCTGAAAGAGGCCGAGTGCAAAGCTGAGGGCAAGGTGGCGACGGCGGTGAAGGCGGCTAAAACCATCCTTGACCTACAAGCCGCTTTAGATCGTCGTATCTCCCATCGCACCCCTAGCGTTCTCCCGATGGGGAGTTTGTATTTGCAGCCGGGAGAGGAACGGCGGCGGTCGGGTTCCCACTATACGCCCCAAAAACTGACTCAACCCATTGTGGAAACGACGCTACGGCCCATCCTCAGCCAGCTTGGAGAACACCCCACGGCAGAGCAGATTCTATCCCTTAAGGTCTGTGACCTTGCGATGGGGTCTGGGGCCTTCCTGGTGGAAACCTGTCGGCAGTTGGCCGATGAACTGGTGAAGGCGTGGGAACGGGAGAAGGCCACACCGAGGGGAGCTTTGGATCCGCTCCTGATGGCCCGTCGGCTGGTGGCCCAGCGGTGTCTCTATGGGGTGGATAAGAACCCCTTTGCGGTGAACCTGGCCAAGCTGTCGCTGTGGTTGTTGACCCTCTCCAATGATCGCCCCTTTACCTTTGTGGATCATGCCCTCAAGGATGGCGATTCGTTGGTGGGGCTAACGCGCTCGGAGATTAGCAGCTTTACGAAAGTGGCCCAGTTGTCTCTCCTCGATAGCGATGCCCAGGTACGGGAACAACTGAGACAGGTGGAAAACTATCGCCGCTCTATTCAGGAGACAGACACCACCGATGATGACCAGATGAGCCGCAAGTACCAAGCTTGGCAGCAGGTGGAGGCTCTTTTGGAGGGGCCACGGTTGGCAGGGTTGATGAAGGTGGGGGCGTTTTTTAAGGGCCAAAAGCCTAAGGAACGAGAGCAGCTAGAACAGGATTATCAAACCCTGCTAAGCTGATATGCATTTAAATTGCATTGATTGTGTTTCCTTTATTTTTGATCTTGCGATCCCAGTTGATGACAAGCTGCCCTTCGTTCAATAGGTTATGAACAAGCGCTTCTAAATCCTCAATCGACTCAAATAGACGATTGGCAATGAATTCCTTTGCAGAGTGCCAAACTAACTCGATTAAATTATAGTCCGGACTGTAGGGTGGCAGAAATTCTAAAACAATGTTGGGCATCTCCTTCGCTATCTTCTCTAGAATCTCTGCCTTTTTATGAATACTTGCATTGTCTAAAATGATAAGAATCTTAGGGCCATCCTGCTCAAAGTCTTCAA
>NZ_JACJRS010000156.1 GCF_014697375.1 Phormidium sp. FACHB-1136 | reverse complement strand
GCGGTGATGGAAAGAAGATCGACGTAGGACAAAGCTTGCATGATGGTGTCCCGTGTAGAGGTTGGGTTTGGTCTTGGCCGCTATTCGGCCCGTCACCCGATTGGTATCCCGCTGGGGTGCGGCTCTGTGGCGTGGGGCAGTGTGGTGTGCCCGTCACAAAAATCAGTATGCCCATGATATTGTGAATTGTCAACCCCTGACGCATACTATTCTGGCTCTAGGGTTGACTCATCTATCGTGAGTCGTGAACGATGCCCTACAACCCCCGTAGTCGTGAAAACTTGAAGCCTCGTCAGCGTTATTACGAAGAACCTAAGAAACGCCATGAGGTGATGGTGACGCCTGAAGGCTGGGAAGGGTTTAAGGCACTGGCTAGCCGCAGGGGTCTGTCGGCCAGTGAGTTGATCGAGCAACTCGGACGAGGGCTGATAGAGATCGACAGCGCTCAGGACGATGAGCGGAGGGTCGAACATTAGAGCCATGGGCCTTGCAGGGGCAAAGACGAGCAAGGTCAGACGTAGGCTTGTAGTAGCTCAGCCCATCGGCTTAGGCTCGATAGATCGGCCCCCGTCCTGGGCACCATAAAGCCAGCGCCACGTTTGAAACACCTCAGAGAGCGAATCCCACCTGGCCGCGCTGGCTAGGTGGGGTTTTGTTTGGGGTGATGTCTATCGGCCTAGCTGCTCTAGAACCGCATTCACCCGTCGCTGCTGGTCGGCAGGCACATTCATCGGTGGCCCACCCTTGGCCCTGCGGCTGGCCTGGAGGGCAGCGGTACGGGCTTGAATAATCTGCTGCGGGGTTGGGTCTACGGTGGGCAGATGGCGCACAAACATTGTTCCAGCGTTGGGCGATTGGGTGTAGCCGTCTAACGCGGCAACCAGGGCCGCCTGCGACAAGGGTTGTCCGAACTTAGCCTGCGCTTGAGCTTGGATGTCTTGTTCTGCTTTCCTTAAGGTGCCCAACCAAGAGGCGTCTGCGGCTTCGGGCGATGGGGCACAGTGCTGATAGGAGAATGTGCCCTGGTTCTGGCACCGCCCCGACCAACCCGGATCACGATGGCCAAAGAAGGCATGGGTGGGGTTGCCGTTGGCGTCGCGAGTTCCCTCAGCTCGGCCAATAGCTCGCTTGAGGAGATCATCGGGAATAGGTTGCCCCGGTGCGGATCTAGCCTCGTTCTGTTTAATGGCCTGGACTGCCCAGGTCTGCGGATTGACCCATGCCCCATTACGCTTGATTTTCCAGTCCAGGTGCGGCCCAGTGCTAACACTATCGGTCGGGCTGACCTTGGCGATAATCTGACCAGCCGTGACGATATCGCCTATCGCCACCAGGATGGAATCAACATGAACAAGCTGATGCTCCACCGCCCCTTGCCAGTCTTGACCCTGAATGTGAATCTGATAGCTGGCCCCGTTGACGGAGGTGCCAATCTTACGAATCGCACTGACGTGGCCCGCGATGGGACTGGCGACATCAGCCCCGGCACAGCCCCCGACTCGACAATCAAAGTCAACCCCTCCGTGGGGGCCATAGCGGCGTTGGTTGCCCGTTTCAGGCCCGAAGCTTTGACCAAAAGCAGGTTTGTAATCGACCAGGTCTTGCAACGACTTCCCTACGATAGGCGAGGCAAAGGTTTGTCCCTGGGCCGCCGCGTTGACCATCGGGATAGCCCTGCGTAGCGTGAATCGGTCGTTGGTGTCTTTATCCAACATCACCCAACCGGATGCCCCAATCAGCGCCACGCAACTGAGTTTGAGAACCACGTCACCGGCCTGGATGGCGCTACCAATCACCCAGCGCCAGGTCGGCGGCAGGTCGGTCCAATGGGGTTTAGCGGCTGAGTTCTGCATGGGTTACGGTTCCTTCATGCACAGTCACATCGACAGCAAGGCCATTGTCGAGGAGCCAGCGGTAGCCACCCTCACCCAGAGCACAGGCTGGGGCACCGAGGGCAACCAGGGTGATGACTTCGGACTCACCCACCAAGGCCCGTCGTAGGTCGGCCAGAGCGGCATCGAGGTTCAGCGAATTGGGATTAACGTCGGTGCATCCTGCTAGGCGGGCGTCATCGGGGGCCACCCGGCGGGCGTCACGGTCTGCCCTATCTTGTTGGGCAACGATGGCCTTTCGACCCTGGTGGATTGGGTTCCAAAACCGCCCCCGCCCTGGCTCTAGCAGATCTAGAAACACCACCCCCGCCATGGCACAGGCCAGGATGGCCAGACGACGGGTTCTCATGCGCCAAACCATCATGACTCCCTAACCTTAGATGGGGGTCGCCACTGAATCAGCACACCCTCAAAGGGCAGGCGTTCCCTAAAGAAATCGACAAACTCAGAGATCGATTCAAACCCGTCAGCTTTCGCCAGCGCATCCACACTGGCGGCGTCTAAGGCACATTCGGCATGGCCCAGATAGATACTGAGGCCCGTCACGACCTCACCCATCTTGTGGGGGTGCATGACAATCGAGATGGCGTCAGTGCAGACCGTATCCAGCAGTTTTCGACAGCTTCGCGTCCGCTGTCCGGTGTACAACTGCAAGGTGTCACCCGCACGAGCGTGGCGACGTTTGCCCAAGGCTCGGATCGTCTGGCACTTCTGCCCGGACGCGATCAGAGGTGCAAACTGAGGTTTGAAATTGTAGGCAACCATGGTTATTCCCCTACCCTTACGGCTCTGGTGTAGGGCCGTACTTCAATGGGTTGTCCCATCCGTTCCTCTCCCGTCAAAACCTTGTGGGCGCTTCCGGCAATACTCTGAGTCGGCACCACCAACATGGCCCCGAAGTTTGTCCCAGCCACGACAGGATTCCAGAGGTCTCCATTGGCTTTCACGGCATTGCCTTGCAGCATGTTCAGCCCAGCGGCCAAGACAAACAACCCACCCCAGACCGAGATGAAGGCACCGCCCATCGTTTGCAGGGGATAGTTGCGTAGGCAGGACAAACCAGAGCGCAACACCGGAAAGATGCTCCAGGGGTCGGTGGCAGGGCTGATAACGAATACAGGTTTGCGCTTACCCTGAGTCGCATCGAACCAGCCCCCGTCTTGAATGTTGGACTGCATCGTATTCCTGGGGGCCAACTGAAGGGAGCTGCGTTGGACGGGGCTAGGCGTAATGTCGATGACTTGGGCATCCATGGTCTGCGGGCCACGGGCGGGGGTGATGGCGCTAGACGATGCGGACTTATTCATGGGTACTGTTCTCCTCGATGATGGATTTGATGCGGTCGTACAACTCGGCCCCCTGCTGGTAGCGCTGGCCTTTGTAGCCGAGAACGTCTTTGATGATTTGGCTACGACCCAGCCCTTGGGATAGGGCGTTGGTTACGGAGAGGATGAGGGCCAAGTCGGGGGCATTTGAGGTCTCGACGAACTCGCTAACGGGCGTTCGGGGTAAGGCCACAGCCCCTGTGCTGTCTGCGGTTGGGCTTTGTTCAGGCTGAGTTCGATGGGCATAACCAGGTTCTGGCGGTTGGGGTTCCAGTTTCGGCACTTCGTAGGCCACCATCGGCAACCATTCATCCAGGGCGCTGTGATAGAAGACGGCCTGCTTAGGACTAAAGGAGCGCTCAAAGAGAGCCGGGTCATCGATGGCGGGAATGGTCTTATCCGAGGCTCGTAAACTCTCTAGGTGGCCTTGGCTGGTGGGAGTCTGCAAGGTGAGTAGGTCGAAGGTTGAGCGCATCCCACCACTCACTCCAATATCACCGACTAGGCTGGATTGGGTCATGGCCCATAAGGCACGGTCGTCCGTTTCGCCTGAGGACAACTCCATCACTAACTGAGGCTTAAGGAACGACTCATACCAGGTCTTGAACGTGACTTTGAGCATGGCCAGCTCGTCAATAATGAGCACCTTGGGGCGGGTGGGAATTTGTCGCCACGCAAAGATGAACGCTTGCATCTGGTCTTGCATCGCCTCGATAGCGTCTTTGGTTTCGAGTTCATCGGCCATGAACCCTAGGATCTGGTCAGCCGACTCCCAATACCAATGCTCCTTGGGATGATACTTGGGTTCGATGACCCACACCGCTGCACCGTTGGCCTGCGCCTGACGGTAGGCATGGGCCACCGTGACGCCCTTGCCGACCCTGGGATTAGCGCTAATCAACGTGGGTCTGAGGCGTTGGGCCAAGATGGTGGCGGGGTTTCCCACACGGTAACTATCGGGTTGACTTCCGGTGGGCATCGGTACGGAACCGTCCCAGGCAGGCGCAACCGGAGTAGGCACGGTCTGTCGAATCGCCACCGCAGGCGCTTGTCCTTTCATCGCCCAGGCCAGACCAGACCCCACCGACGTTAGCCCAAACACCAACGCCAAGGGCAGGTAGGGATTCGTCACTCGGTACTCAATCTGTCCCCCGTTGGCGAAGGTTTCGAGATCAGCAGGGGTGAGGTTACTGGCCGGACGTTGTACCCCCATGAACACGCCCAAGGCCGCGCTACCGATGGCGGTGTAAAGCAAAGCATCACCAGGGAATGTCATCGGGTGAACCTCCATAGAAACCGCTGGGCGAACTTCACCAGAGCCAAGCTCAGCAGCAGCGCACCCCAGGCCACCAACAGCACCGCCAACAGGGGTAGGATGTGGCTCAACACCCAGACCAGGGCCAAACCCACACACCCCGTTAGGGGAACCACGACAGCAGCCGTTATCAGGGTTTCAGGGGTCTGCTGGTTCAGAAGGGCAACGACCCAACGGGCCAGGTTAGTCACGAATCTCATGGGCCTTCACCTCTTCCGATAGCGCGTGAGTGCGGTCGTGATACTGGGCGAGGTTTTCGATGGCGATCACCGCCAAGTTAATCGGTGGGTCTGTCGGTACAGAAGGCAGCGACCGGGCCAACTCGACCGCATTGACTCGAAACAAGGCCGCCTGGGCTCGTCCCCAGTCCCGCTCAGCCTTGGCTAGGTCGAGTTGCGCTTGGGCATCGCGTTGGAAGCGATTCAGGGGACAAATCAACTGCTGACCAAAGCAGGGGTCGGTTTCTAGCCTGACGGCCCGCTCGGCCTCGGTGCGGTAGCGGTAGGCTTCGTTTTCTAGCACCGACCGTTGCACCTCTTCCAACACCAGACGGGAATCGTGGTAGTTCCCATCGAGGCGGTGCTGGCCAGCGGCGAGAACGTTGTCGAGGTTTGGGCCTGGGGTCTGGCTTTGATAGGTGCCCTCGGTACCGACTCTGGCCGATTGGGCAACGGCAAAAGCCACACCACACAAGGCAACGACGGACAGGCCACCCACCGCCCAGTAACGACGGTTCTGCCACCAGGGCGACGGGACCAGGTGAATGTTCTGGATGGGGCCATCTGGGGCGGTTTCCAGGCGTTCGGTGCGATAGTTGAGCGGGACAGGCGGGGGTGGATGCATCATGACGGGTTTACGCTGAGTTACGGCAGGTTATGGCGGGTTCTGTAGGTTTTCCAATACGTTGATGGCCATCAAAATCGAGGTGGCGGCGGAACTCAGTTGATCCACCTCGTAGCGGTTGTTGGTTTCTGTGTTGAGAATTTGGGCCAGGATGCTTTCTAACGCGGCAATGATGGAATCCATCGCTACTTGTCCTCCACAAACCCAGGGCAACGCGCCATGTCGGCGTCTTCCCAGGTGGCGGGGTCACAGACAAACTGCTGTACCGCTGGATGCTCGGACAGCTTGCAGTACCCGTCGGGGGCATCGTCGGTGAAGTTCACGCAGTCAAGGCAGGACTTGGGCGCTGGCCCGGACGGATCCCAGTCAGGAACATCGTCAGCGGTAAAGATGAGCATCGTGGACTCTCCTAAAGGGCATGAACGTCGTAGGCCGGAATTTCGCATCCTGCAAGGCCAGAGACTTCGTAAAACCAATCCAGAACATCGGGGTCAAACCAACGGGCGGTGATGGTGCTGCGGCATTCTTGGCCCTCTAGGTACAGCAGCACGAGCTGGCCTAGGACAAATTCGGCGGGATGGGTCGGCATGGTTAGTTGTCCTCCAACGTGGCGATGAACTGCTCAAAATCGGCATAGCATTCGGCTTCGGTGGGGAACCCGTCCTCGCTGCAATAGTCCCCAGCTTCCCAGTGCCATTGGCCATAGATTTGGACGTGTTCGTAGAGTTCACGCAGTTCGTCCTGAATACTCACGGGAAAATCCTCAAAACAACAAAATGGCGATCAATGCCCCCGCCAGGGCGAGGGCGACGTAAACCCCTACGGCTGGGGGCTTGCGGCAGGTTGTTGGGGCTTTCCCAAGACGGACATATCCCGCTGAACCTGGGCATCAATGGCAGCATTGTGCAGGGCCAAGGACTCAGAACGGAGCTTATAAACCAGGCTGGCTTCCTTCACCTGCTCAACCTTGGCTTTCACCGCAGCCGCCTGCTGGGCCTTCCGTTGGGTAATGGCCTGTTGGTGCTGGTAATCGGCATCTACGGCCTCTAGGAACCCGTCACAGCTACTCAGAAAGCGGTCAACGTCTTCCGGCTCAAAGCTGGTCAGGGCAACATCACCCCGGTAATCGGCCAAGTTGATGGCGGATGGGGCTTGAGGTAAGGCAAGCTGCCCCCGGTGGTTGCCAACCTCGATCACCATGGGGGTGATGGCGGTAGCGGTGGGTTCGGTGGGATTGTCCAGAAAGTAAGCCTTGGCAGCGGTCAAAGCCTCAGGCGTTAGCCCCTTCGAGGTGTCGAATCCTTCACCCCTCAGGAACTTATGCACACTGCCTTTGGAAAGCCTGTGAGTCTTGCAGAACGCAGAAAGCGACATATTTTCAGTCATCGGTAAACCTCTTATGAACAAAGCCCGTTCACGCTGAACGGCTGATAAAAACTAGGGGTCTAGGCATTGCCTACCCAGCAGCGGCCCTCTATGTCTCGTCTCTTGGGGCGTTCACGGCTGAACATGGTTATAGCATAATTTTATGCAATTAGCATATAATCAGCGCATAAGGCATTAACATAAATTCAGTTGCTCGTTTATTGAGGCGATACAATTCATGCAAAACCAAGCGGTAAGCATGACTAAGCGGCTAACAATCTCGATTGAGGACGATGTTTATGAAGTCCTCGAAAAGTGGGCAGACGAGGAAGTGAGAACCCTTGCCAACCTGGCAGCGGCTATCGTCACCCTTGAGGCCCGCAAACGTGCAGCCACCCCCAGCGAGGGCAGCAAGTAATGGCCCAAAACGACAAGGCCCAACGCGCCACGGTGCAGATCGGGCCGCTATCGGTCGATGGCTTCCAAATGCCCGATGGTAGCTACCGAATGAGCATTACTAGCGCTGCAACAGCGGTTGATACCTCTCAGCAGAACGCTACAAACTTTTTGCGCTCAAAGGCTCTCAAGGCTTTGCAGGGCAGTGGTTATACGCCACAAAGTTCTGAGCAAATTGAGGTTGATGCTACCGGACAAGGGCGTGGGCAGACGCGCATTACAGCTCTTCCTTTAGACGTAGTGTTTGCGTTCTGGCTCTATCAATGTTCGAGGGGCAACAAACAGGCTTACAACCTGCTGGCGGCATTGGGCCTAGAAACCTTAGAGCGTCGCTTTGACACGGCCTTTGGGGTTGAGCGTAGCGAGTCTGAACGCAACGCCATCCTGACCCAGCGGCTACAACAAACCGAGTCGGCCTTATCCGCCCTGGGTGAAGCCTACGCCGAGCCCGATGTGCTGCGCGAACGGGTAACTCGGTTAGAACAGCAACTCAGAGACGCTGGCCTAGACCCCTGGCAACTGCCCACCGAGGAGAGTAACGATGGCTAACCCAGAGGCAACCTTTTCTCAGATCGAGAATGGCTTGGGCCGTATCGAGACATTGATGGCGCAACAGCTAGAGTTGAGTCGCCAACAGCACGAAACCGCCCAGATGCAGGGTCGCCACATCGAGCGGTTAATGGGCGTAGTAGAAACCTTGTTACAGAGGGTCGCTTAGCCATGACGAACAACGACAAGGCCCAACGTGCCACGGTGCAGATCGGCCCGCTATCGGTCGATGGCTTCCAAATGCCCGATGGCAGCTACCGAATGAGCCAAACCCAGGCGGCAGAAAGCGTGGGGAAATCCCAGAGAAACGCCGGACGCTTTTTGGAGTCGAAGGGCATCAAAGCCTTACGGGGTGA
>NZ_JACJRS010000155.1 GCF_014697375.1 Phormidium sp. FACHB-1136 | reverse complement strand
CTCTACTTTTGCCTAAATTCATCGCCGCTAAGCTTAACCCCTTGCCCCCTCAGGTCTCCCAAAGCTTAGTAACTTAGTACCCCTGTCCAGAACTTATGACTGTCCAGTTTTCTTCTGAGCCATCAAAAAATTTTATCGTAACATTTTCCGCATCCGCATCCCATGAGTTTGAAATCAACTCTGACAAGACGCTTGGGAGCTTTGAATACAAGGAGATTCCAAGATGCTGAATTGTATTTGGATCAAACTTCAGTACAAGGTTGGGTGTACTCATAGAATATAGATTCCTTAATAAGATCTCTGAGTGATTATTGTGACGACCTCTTGTACAATAACTATAGAGTACCCAAAAGACAAGTGTATTTCACGCAGTATAGGAAGTTTATCTAGAAGACTTCGTTGAGTAAATAGTGCTTAACAAAGGCTCTAGCCGTTTCAGGGTTCAACGTTTTTAGCGCCCTCACAATTTCAACCACCGTTTCCGCCGTTGGGTCGCGCTTCTCATTCACTCAGCGGTAAACATGATTGCGTTCCACATCCATCGCCACCGTCAACTAGGGAAAATGTTCAAGGGCAACTCGATCTTGACTTGCAGTCTATGCCGACTTAAACTCCATCGTTAGCCCAACCCTATCCAACACCGACAGCAACATCTCCACCGTTGGCGTTCCATCGACCGTTGCTTTACCTGGCAGAAGTTCATCGACAATTTCTGCTTGGTCAGCAATGCTTACTGTTGCGGCCTGAGCGTCAGCGACATCTTTAACCGCCAACAGAAACGCCTCTTTATCCCCATCCTTCAGGGTTTCATCCAGGGCGGTCTTTAGATATAGTGCTGCATAATCTGGATCTGCAAGCCTGACAAGCAAGTCACTTTTGTAGTCCCTAACTGGCATAGCTCAGCGGCCTCCTTAGTCTTCTTGATAAGCTGTCCAAAGTTCTTGTGCAGTCTTGATATCTTTATTCTGCCGTTTCTTGCTTCCCCCAACCAGCAAAAGTACAACCCGCCTTCCCACTAAACCATAATAGACACGATAGCCTGGGCCAAAGAAAAAACGCAACTCATACACACCCTCTCCGATCCCTTTGCTGTCTCCGAAATTACCCAGTCGTAAACGGTTGAGCCGAACTGCAATTCTGGTTTGAGTTTGGCTATCAAGGGCATCAAACCATTCGTCAAAGGGGCACTTGCCAGCCTCAGTCACATATTTTTGAAGTTCCCACTGATCCTGACTCATATCCCCATTAACCAGATAACCAATTTTCAGAGATCCTGTACCTCATCTCCCAGGTAGCGCTCCACAAACGCCTTAGCCGCCTGGGGGTTTAGGGTTTTTAGGGCACGTACAATCTCCAACACCGTTTCCGCCGAGGGGTCGCTTTTCTCATTTGCCCATCGGTACACGCTGTTGCGCTCAATATCCAGAGCCGCCGCAAGGCTGTATTGGCTCACCTCAAACTCCTCAAGCACCTGCCTGAGTACAGATCCAGCTTTTCCCATGCCTCCATGGTGTCAGACCACCCCAGCCCCGTAAACAACAAAACTGTTGACGACAACTAATTTGTTGACTATGATGCCGTCATCGAACTTGTTGACGTTTAACCCCAAAAATCCTATGCAAACCCCCACCGCCCGCTACAGCACCCGCCTCACCAGCCCCGACCCCGTCCACCTAGAACTCACCCTCAAACTCCACACCTATCCCCATCCCGACCGCGAACCCGTCAAAATCCTCATCATCGGCAGCAAACCCGCCGTTAGCTCCATCGTCGTCGCTCTCCACCAGCTCGGTTTTGCCGAAATCTTTGAATGGACAGGTAGTGCATTAATCTACGGGTCAGAGAAAAAACAGCCAAAAACAGCAATCTACTGCCGTAAGGTCTCTAGGGTCGCCTGATTATTCTCTAGCCTGTACGAAATAGGACTACCGAATGGACAGACTTCCTCAGTGCCCCTAATGCCGACCGCCCCCTCCAATTCCAACCCCACGAAGTCATGAAAGCCTTGGTAAAATACCTCCCCAAAACCTAGAACCGGGGGATAGCTACAATAGGAAAGAGCAAATAGGATGGCAAACGGCATGGAGATACGCGATCACCAAATCCTGAAAGAATTTTCTGTCAAAGTGCGCCAACAATTTCCTGACGCACAAATTTGGGCCTTTGGCTCACGGGCTAGGGGTAATGCTCAACCCGATTCAGACTTTGATATTTGTGTTGTGGTAGACAAACTAGACCGCGCCACTTGGAAGACTCTGAGCGATATCGCTTGGGAAACAGGCTTTCAGCATGACGTCGTAATTACCACCGTCAAATATTCCCGCCAGCAGTTCGAGTCTAGCCCTTATACGGCCAGTCCTTTGGTTCACAGCATCCTTGCAGAGGGTATTGTTGCATGAGCCAAACAGAGAATATCAGTACGTTGGCAAAGGCACGACTTCGGCAGGCTCAAAATGCCTTAGATGCTGGTCAAATCCTGATTGATCAAGGTCTTTACTCTGATTCGATTAATCGTGCTTACTATGCCATTGTCCTGGCATGGTGTCCGACTGACGTTTGTGGCGCTGTTTCTGGTGGCCCTCTTCCGAGTTGAAACGGTGAACTTGGATCAACGGTCGTCGGTGTTTGCCAATCGAGCGAAGCCGGAGTCAAGCTACAAGCGTCTGACGCGGTTTCTGCGGGTGTTTCCGAAGGCCAAGGTGCGATGTTTGACGGGCGACCGAGAGTTTGTCGGCAAGGACGGGTGCATCGAGACCTTGTTTTCGGCCCTCAAAACCCGAGGGTTCAACCTCGAATCGACTCACCTCTGCCATGCCGAGCGCCTCAGTAAACTCGTTGCCCTCCTCGCCTTGGGCTTTTGCTGGGCCATGCGCAGCGGACTCTGGCACCATCAGCACCAACCGATTGCCATCAAAGCCCATGGCCGCAGGGCCAAGAGTCTCTTCCGCTGCGGTTGTGATTTCCTTCGTCGTATCTGCTGCGATCTGACCCTCTGGTCTGCCGAGTAGGTAAACCCTTAGGTAAATTGCTGGCTGAGGTTGACGGGATCGTGGACGGTGATTTTCTTTTTGTAGATGGAAATCATCCCTTCCTGGCGCAGATCCCCCAGCAGGCGGGTGACGGTGACGCGGGTGGATCCGATGGCTTCAGCGATGGCCTGGTGGGAGAGTTTGAGGTCGATGGTGATGCCGTCTTGGCTGGGGACGCCAAAGTCTCGGCAGAGAATCAGCAAAAAGCTCACCAAACGCGATCCCATATCCCGGTGGGCCAGGGTTTCGATCATCATTTCGGTTTGCAGAATGCGGGAGGACAGCCCCCGCAGCATTACCATGGCCAGTTCGGGGTTTTCCTCCAGGGCTTGCTCCACCTGCTCGATGGGCACCGACAGCAACTCCACCGGGGTAAAGGCGACGGAATGGTAGAAGCGGTCGGATCGGTTGCCCGTAATTAGTGACAGGACGCCGAATACGCTGTTTTCCCGCAGTAGGGCCACGGTGATTTCTTCGCCCGCTTCGTAGACCCGTGACAGCTTGACGGCCCCCTTCAGCAGAAAGTACACCCGCTCCGCCGGATCCCCAGGGAAAAAGATAGTTTTGCCGCGTTCGTAGGACTCTACAACCGGAGGAAAAGCGCCGCCCGAAAGCTGGCGAAAGACATTGGCAAGCGGTTTATCTTGGGTCACTACCATAACGTTTTGCTAAGGCCATCACGGAAACTTCAGCCATTCCTGGAATTCCAGGACTCTTCAAATCCTTGTCCACCTAGAAGTCGAGGGAAGTTACGACTTCTAGGGATGGACAGCCTTCCTAGCATGGGGCATTGGCTAATGCAAGCGTTCCATGACTTTAGAACACTTAACCTTAACTGCTTGGGGCACGTTTGTATAGCGGGTTACTTTTTAGCCATTGCTGACTACTTTTTGAAGCCGAAGCCAAAAAATTCCCAACTTTTTTTGCCCCGATCTCAACCATCTCCGCGTCAAAGCCCTCTAGCAAAGTATCCCAATCGGTCTTATTCCAGGGGTTTTGGGTATACCCGACTAAAAGAGTCGGGTATAGTTGGTGACTGCTTGGTGGTCGTGCTACAGTTCCCTCAACGAAACGCAACGGATGGCTGAGTGAGCCTTGCTCCAAGCGTTTCCATCGTTTAGGTTGTTGAAATCGCAGGTTCAAATCCATGACGCAGTCCCTCGAACGCCTAGTTACCGAGTCCGCCAAGACCCTGGCCCCCACCTTCACCGGGTTGAAGTGTCGCGAGTGCGGCGAAATGTATGAGGCTACCGCCAAGCACGTTTGCGAAGATGTGTGCTTTGGCCCTCTGGAAGTGGCCTACGACTACGACGCCATTCGTCAGCGGGTGTCTCGCAGCACCATTCAGGCAGGGCCGCTGTCCATCTGGCGCTACAAAGAATTTTTGCCCGTCAGCACCGACGATGTGATTGACGTGGGCACCGGGATGACCCCCCTCGTGCGGGCCAACCGCCTCGCCCGTCGCCTGGGTCTGAAGGAGCTTTACATTAAAAACGATGCCGTCAACATGCCCACCCTCAGCTTCAAGGATCGGGTGGTCTCCGTGGCGCTCACCCGTGCCCGTGAACTGGGCTTCACCACCGTCTCCTGTGCTAGCACCGGGAACCTGGCCAACTCCACCGCCGCCATCGCCGCCCACGCTGGCCTCGACTGCTGTGTGTTCATCCCCTCCGACCTGGAAGCGGGCAAAGTCCTCGGCACCCTCATCTACGGTCCCACGGTGATGGCCGTCCACGGCAACTACGACCAGGTGAACCGCCTCTGCTCTGAGGTGGCCAACTCCTACGGCTGGGGCTTCGTCAACATCAACCTGCGCCCCTACTACTCCGAAGGTTCCAAAACCCTCGGCTTTGAGGTAGCGGAACAACTGGGCTGGCGCTTGCCCGACCACGTCGTCGCGCCCCTGGCCTCCGGCTCCCTGTTCACCAAAATCTACAAGGGCTTCCAAGAGTTCACCAAGGTGGGCCTGGTGGAAGGGAAAGACGTGCGCTTCAGCGGTGCCCAGGCCGAGGGTTGCTCCCCCATTGCCCAGGCCTTCCGGGACGGTCGCGACTTTGTCTCCCCCGTGAAGCCCAGCACCATCGCCAAGTCCATCGCCATCGGCAACCCCGCTGACGGCATCTACGCCCTCGACATTGCCCGCAAGACCAACGGCAACATCGAATCTGTGACCGATGCGGAAATCGTCGAAGGGATGAAGCTGCTGGCGGAAACCGAAGGCATCTTCACCGAAACCGCTGGCGGCACCACCATTGCCGTGCTGAAGAAGCTGGCGGAAGCCGGGAAGATTGACCCCGACGAGTGCACCGTTGCCTACATCACCGGAAACGGCCTCAAAACCCAGGAAGCCGTCCAGGGCTACATCGGCGAACCCCTCACCATCGAACCCAAGCTCGACAGCTTCGAGCGGGCGCTGGAACGGGCGCGCACCCTGGATCGCCTAGAGTGGCAGCAAGTGCTGGTCTAAGCCTCGGCAGCCCTCACCCCCTCAGTCCCCCTCTCCCAACGTGGGAGAGGGGGAAGCCGGAAAGTCTGTAGGTTGGGTAATACCCACCAAAAGTTTTGTTGATTCACGTTTGCTCAATTTAGTTAGTGACATGGCCATTAAAGTTCTGATTCCGACCCCTCTGCAAAAGTTCACCAACAACGAAGCCACCATTCAATGTGAGGGCGGCAACATTGTCGAGTTATTGGATGCCCTAGAAGGCCGCTATTCCGGCATCAAAGCCCGTCTCTGCGATGATTCTGGTGAGCTGCGCCGCTTTGTAAACTTCTACGTCAACAGCGAAGATATTCGTTTTTTGGATGGTAAGGAAACCACCCTGAACGATGGCGACGAGGTCAGCATTGTCCCCGCTGTGGCTGGGGGCTAAACAAGCTTGTTGTAGGGGTCTCCTACGACGGGATAGCCGCTTACGGCTAAACAACTTAAACGATTCCAGCCAGGGGGAAGCTCCTGGCTTTCTTCGTTGTTGATCAAGAGAGGCCATGGCCTCTACACAGATGAAGTTTGCGCAATAGAACGAGATCGGGATGCGTCGGGATTGCTATTCTAACCACAGCAGCGATACATCAGCGGAGGTGATACCATCCATGGCCAGCCAAGACAAGGCTAAACGTAAAGCAATGAAGGCTGAATCAACGCAGCCCAACCAGGAATTCGCGATGCCCGTAGTCTCAGAACATCAAGGCCAGTCCACGACCGAAACGGTGGTTTCATCGCCCCCATCAGGCGCTCCCCAATCAGCTAAAAAACAGAAAAAGCACGCCAACCATCATCAGTCCTATTCCGAAAAACAGCCTTCTGAGGACAAGCACTATCGCTATACCTCGGAGTCAGAGGGGAGTTCTAAATTATCAAAATCGTTCTATGAAAAAGAACTGGCTAAGCTGCAAGTAGAACTGGTAAAAATGCAGTACTGGGTCAAGCATACGGGCACCCGCATTGTGATTTTATTTGAAGGACGTGATGCGGCGGGTAAAGGTGGAACGATTAAGCGAATCACGGATCCACTCAATCCACGGGGCTGTCGAGTAGTTGCCTTAGGAACGCCTAGCGACCATGAGAAGACCCAGTGGTATTTTCAGCGCTATGTGGCCCATTTGCCTGCCGCTGGAGAAATTGTTTGCTTTGATCGCAGTTGGTATAACCGAGCGGGTGTAGAGCATGTAATGGGCTTTTGTACCGAGTCGGATTATCAGGAATTTATGCAAACTTGCCCCGAATTTGAGCGTATGTTGGTGCGGTCAGGCATTATTTTGCTGAAATACTGGTTTTCGGTTAGCGATGAGGAACAAGAACGACGGTTTCAGTCTCGCACGACAGATCCGGCCCGCCGCTGGAAATTGAGCCCAATGGATTTAGAATCGCGGGATCGTTGGGTGGAATATTCCCAAGCTAAGGACACGATGTTTGCCCATACCAATATCCCCGAAGCCCCCTGGTTTACCGTAGAAGCCGACGACAAAAAACGCGCCCGCTTAAACTGTATTAGCCATATTCTGACTAAAATTCCCTACGTGGATATGACCCCGGCCCCGCTCAAGCTTGCCCCAAGGAAAAAAGCGCCCCAGGGTTATGTTCGTCCACCCCATAATGAGCAGTTTTTTGTCCCTCAAATGTATTGATCAGTTTGTCACCGACTCAAGATGGCTGACGGGCACCTCGAAAAATATAAATCTTCGTGGGAGTAGCTACGAGATTTCAGGGGTTTCAGGCTTTTCATGTTCGCTATACGGTAATTAATCGAGGTGCCCTGACATCTTTCTCCGTTTCTGCCCGCCGATTGGATCGCAGATGGCGAAGCGGGCTGCATTCTAGAGGTCTTTAACGCCCTCGGCGAATCGGTGGATGGGGTGACGGTGCCCCAATCGGCGATGGCCCCACTGCGCCCCCATGTGGAAGCCACCGCTGGCTGGGACAGCACGGCCACAAGCTGCTGCCCCTGGTGGGGTTGATTTTGTAGGTGCGGTGTACCGCGAAAGACCTACTCAGGCGATTTATCCTGCATTTCGTCAAAGGGATTGCACAGCGTTAGCTCAGGCACTCGCTTAAAGTCGTCCACGTTTCTGGTTATTACACAGGCAGAGCGTTGTAAAGCCGTTGCCGCAATTAGGGCATCGGGAAGTTTGAGGCGATAATCGCGCCGCAATTGAATCGTGCGATCTTCGATTTGAGGTGACAGGGGAATTCGTTCAAACTGCGTCAGCAAGTCAGTAATTATCGTTTCTTCTTCGTCCGATAGATCTGGAAAGCTCAACAATTCAATTCGCACGATGGGAGAAATAAAGACCTCATTTTGACTGAGAAATGATTCTGAGAAAAATCGTAAGACTTCTGACTCTTCTGCAAAATAATAAATAAAAACATTGGTGTCGTAGAGATACTTCACCGATCCCACTCCTGGCGCATGGTATCAAGATGGGCTAGCGGGCACCTCGAAAAATACTGAAGGCACTGTCTCACAATGAGACTCATGTCGAAATCTAGATTCCTGAAATATTTGCTAATAGTCCAATATTTGATCATTAGTATTTTGATTCTTAAAGAGATAGTCGATAGACACGAAAAGATGAGATCATAGACAGTATAAATTACTCACTTCTCATCAGGACTATGGGACAAAAAGGATTCTGGGACTTTGAGGAACGCCAGCAGGAATTGCTCAACAAAAATAAAACCTTAAAATATCTCAATGACATTATTCCT
>NZ_JACJRS010000154.1 GCF_014697375.1 Phormidium sp. FACHB-1136 | reverse complement strand
ATGCTGTTGAGGCTATCCATCGGTGCACCGTGTTTTACTTGCACCTGCACTCTATGCGGTGGATAGCTTTTTTCCAACCCAACCCCAAAAAACTGTCCGGAGTGTTGGTCTACAAGGCCCCTCTCTAGGTCGCGCTCTTGAGCCTCTTTTTCTAGGGTCAGGAAGTCGAAGTTATACGGGTCTTTGATGAGCTGTTGAGCCAGATCCGATTGAGGAGCAGGAAGTGCTCGCTCAAAATTGGTGACAGCACTACCTGTTCGCTCAAAGAGGCCGCTTTCGATCTGCATCTCAAGGATGTTTCTACTCCAGCCATTTTCAACGGTTTGCTGGACATACCAGAGCCGCGCATCTGGATCCTTGACCTTCTCTAGGATGCGGATATTGTGGCTCCACGGTATTTGGCCAACAGCCTGTTGGCTAATTTGCTCCTCAGTATAGGCCTCGGCAAACACCCGCATTGATTTGAGGTTTGACCGGGAGAAGCCTTTGATATCAGGGAACTCGCGCTTTAAGTCCCGAGCCAGATGATCAATGACTTTACTACCCCAGCTTGCCTGCTTTTGCTTGGCGATGATCTCTTGCCCAATATGCCAATAAAGAAGGATGAGCTCCTGGTTGACAGCAAGGGCTGCCTTAACCTGTGCCGAGCGGATGCGCCGCTTTAATCCATCAAGAAAATCGGCGTAGTTGCTATCTAACGAGAGGGAGGACTCTTTGGGCATGAAGAAGACTATAGCAGGGGAGGAGGTTTTATACTTTCTGGGAAAATGGATCCATTAAGATTCAGAGAATAGTTTTGAATCCATACTTCTCCCGGCAACTTTTGTATGACATCATCCCTTTTGATGTCATAGAATTGACGCAGACTAATACGCATGATCTTAACACCTTAGCGGATCCATTTTAAGTAACCTCATCCTGTCTTCAGGTAGTTTGCCTGTACTTTCGGGTGCTGAGTTTCTCTTACCAGCCATCTTGGGTCGGTCTGGTGAGCGAACCACTTACCGCTACCTGGCTTAGTTTTAGCAGCGGAAAATTTTGGTCGTTAAGACTGAAACTCTTATACAGCATGGGGTCTAGCTGTCAAAGCTGTCTTGCAGGGCGCAACCAAAGGAAAAGCTGGCTTCACCCCGATGGCAGAGGTCTTCAACTCGCCCCCGCACAATGCGATCTGCGGCGTTGACGGTATGTTGAATACTGGTGAGCTTTTGCCCCTGGGCCAGCCAGGAGAGAAACCGCAGTCCTTCTAGGGCGTTGCTTTTGCCGGAGGCGTTGGCACCAATTAGCACGGTGAGGGGGCCGAGGGGGAGCCTCCCGGTGCGATAGCTTTTGAAGTTTTCGAGGGTGAATTCGGATAGAAGGGCGCTCATGATCTTCATTTTCCTCGAAACCGGGTAACGCCGACAAGGTCTTCATGTACAGTCGATTGGTAGCCTAGACCGGGGTGGAGCGGCCTACTACCCTAGCTTGGGCAAGTCTGGGCGTTATGTCCTAATCGAGCGCAGTCGCTTCATGAGGGCGGGGCGATTGCTATAGTCGGTCTTAAGCCGCTCAAAGCGCTGGCGAAAGGCGGGTAATTGCCCCTGGTGCTCCGCCAAGTCCCGGAGGTCTCTGAGCAGGGTTGTGGCTTCATCGTAAGCATAGGCTTGTTTCACCTGAATCAAATTCAGCACCCGTTCCCAGGTTTTCTCCGATTTTGGGGCTAGGGCCTCCAGAGCTTTGATGCGCTTCTTTTGGGCAGCCGCTTGTTCCTTTTGTTGACGTTTGGTCTGCTGATCTGCGGCGACCGCCATCAGTTCCGAAAATCGCCGCTGCCCTGGGGCGGGAGACGGAGGCGGGGGTAAATCAACGGCGGCCAGTTCCTTCAGGCGGTTGATTAATTGCACATCAACATGGGGTTCTTGCCGCACCAGTTTCAGCAAAAATTGTTGGCGTTCTGCTTCAGGGAGTTGGGGCAGCCACGCTTCCAGGGGCCGAGCGGGGGCGGACTGATGACTAGGGCTGGCCTGGGCTGCCGCCGCAACCAGATCCGCATCCAAAGCGACCCATTCCATAAAGGCTTTCAGGGGCGGGGTGAGCTTCCCCAGGTTAGGAGGCAGGGGCGGCTCCAGCGGGTCTTCATCTTCGCCATAGGCCATCAGGTGAGGACAGAGGCGCAACCAGGCCAAATACAAAACCCTCAGATCCCCGGCCAGCAGGTCATCCCGCAGCGGCAAGAGCTGGGGCAACCAGCCTTCCCCTTCCACCCAACCCATGATGCCCCCTTCGTCCCGAATCTCAAGGTTAAGAATCAGGTGGTCGGCGGTGGTAGAGACCGTGATGGCCTCTTCAACTTCATAGGGTTCAAACCAAGCGGGGTTAACCAGCGCTCTGGGCAAACGAAACATGAGTTGCCAGGTGCCCCAGTTAGCCATGTAGAGCATCGCATCAAAGGACTGGGCCAATAGGGCCTCTGGGTTCCCCCGAAAGTCGCCATAGTGATAGACAAAGCTGGCCCGGTGCGGGGTCACCTGCGCCCGACTAGACAGCGATTGCAGGGTTTTCTGCTCCTGGGCGGTCAGGGCGCGATCCAGGGCTTGAAACTCGTAATACTGGTATTCGCTCATGGGGGTGAAGGCAGGCAGAAGGGGGTCAGGAGGACTATCTATTCCACCAGTCACGGGTTAGGTTGGTGGAATAGGCTGAAGTCATGGCTTTCAAGGCGCTCTAGTCATTATGACTCTGAGCCTAATACCGAGGAAGCCTTTTCTGATATCCGTGCCCTTATGTGTTAATTTCTACTTTCTAAACATCCTCTAAGTGAGCACATATCTATCTAGATATGTGAGTCAGTGATTACACGTCTCCCCCCTGAGATCCCCTGAGTCCTTACCATGCCCACCCACCCGACTTTGTTTCCCGAAGACACCAATTACATCGCCCTGCTGGATGGTCTAAAGAAGCGGATTCGTTCTGCCCAAGTGAGGGCTGCACTGGCCGTTAATCAGGAACTGATCCTGTTGTACTGGCAGATCGGTCGGGAAATCCTGGAGCGACAACAGCAGAAAGGTTGGGGTAGCAAGGTTGTGGATCGCCTCGCCAAGGACTTGAGACAAGAATTCCCTGACATGAAAGGCTTCTCGCGCTCAAATCTGCTGTATATGAGGGCTTTCGCCGAAGCATGGCCTGACGAACAAATTGTCCAACGCACCGTTGGACAATTACCGTGGAGGCATAACATTGCCTTGATTGAAAAGCTAAAAGCTCCCCAGGAGAGGATTTGGTACGCCCAACAAACCCTAGACAGTGGCTGGAGCCGGGACGTGCTGGTGCTCCAAATTGAAAGCCGCCTATACCAGCGCCAGGGCGGAGCAATTACCAACTTCGAGCACACGCTACCCCAACCCCAGTCCGACCTCGTCCAACAACTCATCAAGGATCCCTACCATCTGGAATTCCTGCCGCTGGGGCAGAAAGTCCAGGAACGGGATCTCGAAAATGCCCTCGTGGCTCACATCCGGGATTTCTTGATGGAGCTGGGGGTGGGGTTCGCCTTTGTCGGTAGTCAGTACTACCTCAAAATAGGCGGTGAGGATTTTTACTTAGACTTGCTGTTCTACCACTTAGAGCTGCGCTGCTTTGTGATCATTGATCTCAAGATGGGGGAATTCAAAGCAGAATACTCCGGCAAGATGAACCTCTATGTTTCAGCCGTAGACGAGCAGATGCGGAAGGCCCATGACAACCCGACCATTGGCATTATTCTGTGCAAGTCCAAGAACAAAACCATCGCTGAATACGCCCTACGCAACCTCAACACCCCCATTGCTGTGTCTACCCACCGCCTGCCAAAAGCCTTGCAGGAGCAGTTACCGTCCATCGAGCAGTTGGAGATGGAACTGGAGTCGGCGATCAATGAAGCGATCCATGAAATTGGAGCTGACTCAGAAAGCCCAATTACCTAGATTCCGCAACCAGTTATCTCCCATCGACAAGGGAGCAAATCCAGCGCCCAGGGGATATCTGGAGGTGGAATTCCATTTCCAATCCAGGTGATCAGATCACGGGCCTGATGGTCTAGGGTTTCGTTACTTGGGCAGCACGAATTCGCTGTTTGAGACCATCTAGCAAGGCAAAGTCGAGATCTTCGTCGGGCAATAGGCTGAGGTCGGTGGGCATTGCTGGCTAGTACTCTGAGGCGGAGATCTCTCGACTATTGGCACCCAGGTGTCGGACTCTTGTGGCAAGCCAGAGGCTTGCGCGACGACGGTAGACTTATTTCTGCCTCAGAGTACTAGTTAATTGCTTAATTGATTAGTCGATTAGTTGGTTGACCGATTAAGCAATTAGGTAAATAATCGCTTAATCGAACCATCAAATACCTTAATGTAGGACTTCTCTCATTGTCCCTATGAACGGCAATGACTTCCTTCCAGTTTCTTATCGGTCAAGTTTTGGGGGCAAATGGGGGTGTTTGGCGTACTTCGTGTTCAACAACAACCTTGGATTAACTGGTTAAGCGATTAATCGATTTACTGCTCAAGCAAGACAAATACAATCTCAGGCAAGGTGTCACATGAATGGGCAAAGCATCATCCAACATGGCCCAAACTCTGACGGGCTGGGGCGGAACCCAGTACCTTCTACTCAGAATTCCGCCGCTCTCTTTATTGCTCTAATGTACTTAATTGGTTGAGCGCTTAAGTGAATAATCAACTAAGTGATTGGTCAATTAACTGATTGACTGGTTAGTCGCCAGTACGTTGAACCCATTGCTCTAGAAGTTCGGCCACCAGGTCAGAGAAGTCTTGGTCAGTATCGATCAATCGCCGCTTCACCTGCTTGTTGAGTTCGATGGGGATGTAAGCGCCCACCTGAATGTAGTTGGGGTCAGAGCGCTTTCCGGTAGCTTTGCGCTGACGCTTCTTAGGGGGATCTTCCGGTGCTGGCTCTGGGGTAGCCTTGGCTTTCTGGCGGCTTTGGGCCAGCTTGTCGAACATGTTGGCGGCATCAGGCATGGCGTTCAATCTCCTTAGCTAGCGATTCATACTCTCCCCAGGCGATGCGGCCAAACCGATCCCCGGTGTCGTAGACGGGCACCCCGACCAGAGCAGCTTTTTCGTAGGCGGTTAAGCGCCTAATCATTTGATTAAACACTGGAATGCTTAATTGCTTAAGCGTTTCCTTGGCCTGGAGCGCCGTCGCTTTTTTCCGACTGTCTACCATCGTTAGCACCACCCCGTAGGCGGTCAGGTTTTTAAGGTTATCTACGGTGGCCAGCAGTGCCTCTAGGGCCAGGGCATCGGGGGTGGAGGGTAGCACCAGCAAGTCACAGCCCTCGGCTAGAGCCTCCAGTTCGGCTTCGTCTGGGTGGGCCTCGGTATCGACAATGACGTGATCTTTGCCCCTAGAGGCTTTGGCAGCAGCCATCAAATCGCACACTTGAAACGGTAGGGTTCCCCGCTTGGCCCAAGAAAGCGAAGACCGATTTGGGTCGCCATCGACCAACAGCGTTTGGTCAGACCTTTGGGCAAAGTAAGCCGCGAGGTGAATGGCGGTGGTGGTTTTGCCGACCCCACCTTTAAATCCAGCGACGGTAATAATCATGAACTTTCTCGATGATTAAGCGATTTGCTATTTAAGTGATTAATCACTTAGGCGATTAACTGCCTGAGTGACGCTGGCTCATTGTACCGCTTAGCCACTGATTTGATTGTCTGATTAACCGATTTACTGGTTAATCGATTAGTCACCAAGATGTAGCGAAAGGGTGAGACTGATCGGTGATGTTATATTTTGCGTAGAGTCGCTGTAATAATTGGAATCTCGATATTTGAGCGTTTGCCTCTATATCTCATCCGTGGGAATTGCGTTAAGGAAGGTTCCATCTATGGAGAGCAGACCAATAGCAAGAAAGATGGCTAATCACTTGAGCGCTTAATTGACAGACTGCTTAGCTGATTAACCAATTAAGCGAAAAATGTCACAGTCCTAAGCGTTAAGTGCTGTATTTTGATCCACCATCATGGCAACCTGTGGTCTTACCCTTGGCAAGTTTGCGCCCCTGCACCGGGGGCACCAGTTTCTCATTGAAACGGCCTTGGCCGAGATGGATGAGGTGATTGTCATAGCCTACGATTGCCCGGAAATAACAGAGGTACCGCTGTCGGTGCGGGCCAACTGGATTCGGCAGCTTTACCCAACGGTGAGGGTGATCGAGGCATGGGATGGGCCAACCGACATTGGCGACACTCCGACCATTAAGCAGGCCCACGAAACCTATGTTTTGCGTCAGCTTCAGTGCCAGTGTGTGACCCATTTTTACTCTAGGGAATTCTATGGCGAGCACATGAGCTTGGCATTGGGGGCTGTGAACCGCTTGGTGGACTGGACAACTGACTCGAAATGGGAAAACCGCACCGCCGTCCCCATTTCAGCCACCCAGATCCGCGCTAGTCCCTACGCCCATCGTCAGTTCTTGCATCCTCTGGTCTATCGAGACCTGATTACCCATGTGGTGTTTCTGGGAGCACCCTCCACGGGCAAAACTAGCCTGGCGGAAGCCCTCGCCCAGCACTACCAGACTCGCTGGATGCCAGAGTATGGCCGAGAGTATTGGGAAACCCATCAGGTCAATCGGCGGCTATCGCTGGAGCAACTAGAAGAGATTGCCATCGGTCATATAGAGCGGGAAGAAGCCCACCTGGCCCAGGCCAACCGCTACCTGTTCACCGACACCAACGCCCTCACCACCTACCGTTTTTCGCTTTACTACCACGGCACCGCCACGCCCCATTTGACCGAGTTGGCCAACCGCTGCTCGGCCCGCTACGACCTGGTGTTTCTGTGCGAGGCCGATATTCCCTACAACGACACCTGGGATCGATCTGGGGAGGGCAATCGGGCGGTTTTTCAAAAGCAAATCATGAGCGACTTGCTGGTGCGGCGCATTCCCTTCTTTCGGGTGAGGGGCGACCTTCAGCATCGAATCCGTTACGTGGAACGGGTGCTGGCCCAGTTTCAGAAGTACCATAACCTCCTAGACCCGTTGCCGATAGCCTATGGTTGACCTGCTCAGCATTAACACCATTGCCTTTACTATCTTGGGCTACCCCATGAGCTACATCGAGCTGGTGGGGACGATTCTCTATTTGTGGTCAGTGTGGCTGATGGCTCGCAAGCAGATGCTGACCTGGCCCGTGGGCATCCTCAGCGTGCTGCTGTATATGAGCCTGTTCTACCAAATTCGGCTGTATTCCGATGCCCTAGAGCAGGTCTATTACCTGCTAGCCAGTGGTTATGGTTGGTGGTGGTGGCGGCAACAAGGCCCTGTGGAAGAGAGTCCCACAGGCTTTTTCTACAGCCCTCGTCGTCAAAGCCTGCTGACCCTCGGCATCACGCTAGGGGTGGGGTTAGCCTTGGGCGGGATGATGGGGCAGGTTCACACCTGGCTACCCCAGTGGTTGCCAGAGGCGGCGGCTTTCCCCTTCCTCGATGCCATCACAACGGTCATGAGTTTTACGGCCATGGCCCTGATGGCCCTCAAGCGGATTGAAAGCTGGTTTTACTGGATTGTGGTCGATATCATCGCCATTGGCCTGTATTACGTCAAAGAAGTGCGGTTTCTCTCGCTGCTGTACGTCCTTTTGCTGGGGATTGCCATACATGGCCTCAGATCTTGGCATCATGTCCATAGAGCAGCCAATCGCCATAGCGCTTAATTGCATTGCTGATTAAACGATTAACTGATTAAACGATTAACTGATTAAACGATTAACTGATTAAACGATTAACTGATTAAACGATTAAACGATTAACTGATTAAACGATTAATGAGATAACTGCTTAAGTGATTAAATGTTTCAATGATTTAGTGATTAAGCAGTTTTGACAAACAGGTTTTGCCTTTTTGGTTTGCCTATACATGGACTTATGGTCAGAGCAACCCCATAGCCGAAAATGACACCCATCGTCTGCAAGGGTTCAGGTATGTTCTTTGATTTCATGTTGCCCAGAACCCTTGCAGAGCAGGTATTTTCAACAAGTCTCCCACTTTAGTCGTCCGATCCCCTCATCTCATCCCCACTCGGCTTCAATCTATGCCGTGAGATAGCTTAGCCCATCTGCATCTCAGATCGGGCTTTCGTTGGGGCAGAATTTGGGTTTTGAGTCTGCGGCCTAGATCGAGTGCGTTGTTGCACCTTAGCTGGGGGCTCAATATCCTTGATGGGCTTATAGGGAAACCCACTATTGGAGGCTTCCCTGGCGGCTCTGACGGCTTTTACACTGGCGGGCGTCTGCTCATCAACCAGTCCTTC
>NZ_JACJRS010000153.1 GCF_014697375.1 Phormidium sp. FACHB-1136 | reverse complement strand
AGGCGCTGGTCGAGGGTATCGAGCTTGTTGAGCAGGGATTGATTATGCCCCCAGGGAATTTGTGCTACGACCTGTAGCACGATTGCCTCGTCGGGGTAGGCCTCGGCTAAGGCCCGCATGTATTGCAGGTTTCGGGGCGAGAATCCCTTCATCTCCGGGAACTCCCGCCGCAGATCAACCGAAAGGCGGTCAACCACCTTGCTCCCCCATCCCGCCTGCTGCTGTCGTACCAAAATCTCTCGCCCAATGTGCCAGTACAGGGCAATGAGTTCCTGATTAACCGCCAAGGCTGCCTTGACCTGAGCGGTGCGAATCCGCTGTTTGAGGCCGTCGAGCAGGTCAAAGTAATTGTCTTCGTCAGGGAATAGGCCGAGGTCTTTGGGCATGGGGCAGTAATCGAGCCAGTGAACAATCAGTAAGCTACTCCATCATCTAGCTAATCATTCAATTAATCACGGATATCTCCCAGGTCTACCTTCTCGGTTGCCCTGGAATCAGCCTTACGACAGCCTGCTTAATGCCGCCTAAAAAACTTTCTACTGGGACACCACCCAACCCCACATCCGCATTCATTCAACGGTCGTGTTGTAAGGAGGTCAATACGAGGTGATTCAGCAGAATTTATCAGAAACAAGCTCCAGACCAAACTCAACGTGACCCGTCCTTCTCTGCGCTGCCAGCGTCGTTATGCTGTCACTCATTTGTGTCCAATATCTGGGCAACGGTTAAGCTCAAACGGTTAAAGGTAGACGAAATAATACGGTCATTCTCCTGAAATACTTGGTCATCATAGGCCCCATCGCGCAACGTGCAAATCGTGACCTTAGCCTGCCCTGGATCGACAATCCAATATTCGGGAATATTCAAAACAGCATATTCCGTATGCTTAGCCCGATAGTCCTCAGTCGCCGTCGATGGGCTAACCACCTCTACCACCAACAGCGGCGGTGGTTCATGTAGGGCAATCACCGATTCTCGTTTTTTCAAGCCTGCCCACTGCTCCAGCGGTAGTACCACCACGTCCGGCACCCTAGAGGTGTCCCAGCGAGTCCCTCGTGGTGATTGAAGGCCAATTTTCATGTCTTTAGCCGTCCAGGGCAGGGAAGCCCGTTTAATTTCGGCTTTAAACGTTTGATTCAGAAACTCGCTGATTGCCCCATGCTCCCCTGTCCCCAACGCCATTGGAATCAGTTCCCCATCCACCAACTCATACTTGGTTCCTGTACCGTCGTCATAGGCTAGGTACTCGGCAAAGGTCATTTTTTGCGTGGTAACAGCCATAGCGCCCTTCCAACGATATATCTACAAATTACCTTGATGCATGATAGGCAACCCAATCTCCTATACCCTAGCGTCAAACAACGAGGACAGTGTCACCACTGCCTAAATTTTCCCCCTATCCCAACCCACTAAATCCAGGTATTGCGCTTGAGCCAGATGCGGTAGTGCCAGCCCAGTTATTTTGTCATGGCATCTGTGTGAACGAAGCCCCGGTCGGCATGACCTCGATCCAGGAAGACGACTTCGCGGTATCGGCAAAGCACTGCGGCGGTCTTGGTAGTTATCCACTACTCAGGTGCTCATCGCCCGAATCTAAGAGTGCATTAATTTGACTCAACAGCTTCTCCAGTCGTTTGCGTTTCTGGGGTTTATCTAGGACGGTCTTAGCTCGCTTTGCCAGTTTTAGGGTTCTGTCCAATTCGTCCAGGATGGGCTGATGCTCTGATTCTGTCTCTGAAGGGGTTCCAGCCTTGAGTGCTTGAACCCGTTCTTTAACCTGACGAAACGGTAGTTTTTGTTCTAGAACTTCGTTCAGTAACTGGGAACGCTGCGACTCATCCTTGAGCTTACTAATTTCAACCGCACAGGAGTAAGACAGTTGCCCCTCTAGGTGGGCTTGCTTGAGTTCATCGGGCAGGGAAAGTGTTCTCAGATTTTTGGTTCGGAACGTCTGAAGACTGATGTTGAATGCCTCTAGAACGGCCTGAATTTCTAGGATAGCGTCGCTCGGTGCTACGTCGCTCCGAGCCAGCCTGTCAGGATGACCTTCGACTTGAATGACCGAAACAGCCTGGTCACGGGAAATACCGAGCCTTGACTCAATCAGGGTGAGAATGCCTTCAGTTTCCTCAATCTTGCTAAGGTCTTCCCGCTGTAAGTTTTCAACGAGGGCAAACTCTAAGGCTTCTTCATCGCTGTACTCCTCAACAATACATAGCACCTCATTTAGCCCAGCCTGCTTCGCCGCTCGCCAGCGTCGCTCACCCGCCACAATCTGATAGGAACCGTCTTCGAGTTGGCGTACATTCAGCGCCCCTCGGAAGCCATCCTTTTGAAAGGATGCCGCCAGTTGGGCGATTCCCTCTTCTGAGAAAAAGCGTCTTGGCTGCTTCGGGTTAGGTTGGATTTGGCTAACGGGTAGCGATATCGTTCTTGGGTCGCCACTTGGCTGGGCCTTCACGTCAGGGGTATTGACGAGTCCACCTAAAATTCCTCGCCCCTGTAAGTTAAATCCAGTTGGCTTTGGCTTCTGCGATCCCATGACGCTTCTCCACAACGTTGTTAGCTTGACTCTGCTTTAGTCTTTTGTGTTTGGGTTCAGGCTGTTGCGATGTCGCTCAAGGTTTTAGCAATGGTAGCTAGGGTCTCGACGGCTGGATGTTTGGGTGAGTAGACCGCTAGGGGTAAATGTTCGCTCGTCGCATTCGCAAAGTCTGTCCTACGAGGAACTGGGGGGAAAACGATAGTGTCTTTAAAGCTCGTTGAAGTTCCCTTCAGTTGGTCAAAGACCTCTGTAATTGTCTGCAAGGCTCGACGGGACTGGGAGGTGCGTTCGTCATACATCGTAGGGACAGCCCCGATGACCTGTAGCTCCTGGTTAATTTGCTGAGCAATTTCGTAGGTGGTCTGTAGCAAGTTGATGGTGGCCTCAACAGACTTGTATTCTGTCTGAATTGGGATCACTAAGTAGTTGGCGGCAACTAGGCAGTTGATGGACAGTAGCCCCAAGGAGGGGGGGCAGTCAATCAGGATTAAGTCGTATTGGCTTGAGACTCTAGAGATGACTTGCTCTAGCCGATACTCCCGTCGGAGCACGGCTGCAAGCTCTAGTTCAGCATGAGACAGATAGATATTGGCTGGAATCAGGCTACATCCCAATATATCGTTCATCACGACGGGTGGATGCTGCGTGACTAAGCCCTGGTAGATCGTAGATTCCATCTCAAAGGGATTGAGGCCCAGGAACGTTGTTAGGGACGCCTGGGGATCCATATCTACCAGCAGGACTCGCTTACCTGCGGCCTGTAAGTGGTGCGCTAGATTCATCGTCAGCGTAGATTTACCAACGCCTCCAGACATATTGAAAAGTGCAATGACCTTGCCCACGTAAGCACCTGCTCAATTTAGCATTGGTTGATTTTAGTCGGAACTGCGCCTCGGTGCTACGTAGCACCGAGATGCTGTCTTAGTTGGAACTTCACTTCGGTGCTACGTAGCACCGAGCTATCGTCTTAGCATCCTACTATGCTGTCCGATCCCTATTTTGGGCTGACATTACCCTTCGGTGCTACGTAGCACCGAGCTATCGTCTTAGCATCCTACTATGCTGTCCGATCCCTATTTTGGGCTGACATTACCCTTCGGTGCTACGTAGCACCGAGCTATCGTCTTAGCATCCTACTACGCTGTTCGAGCTTTATTTTGGGCTGATATATCGAATCCAAAGCGTCCACTAAAATGAGCAGCAGGCTCCGACCCGCTCCAAGTCTTCTCAGAGTCAGGCCGTCTGAATAAAGTCAAAACTAGCCGCTGTCCGTGACGTGCTGTGGTTTAGTCCATCTGCATGTCAGCTTTCGCCCTGGCTGGAATCCGAGCAGGTTTAGAGGGTTGAGCTACTTGCCGAATTTGAGAGGGTTGCTTCACCTGAGATGGAGGCTCAATCACTTTGACGGGCTGGTAGGGAACGCCACGACGGACGGACTCTTTCGCGGCTCGCACTGCTTTGACGCTGGCTAGGGTCTGGTCATCGGCAAATCCTTCGGTTTCCCTAGAGGACTGGATGGGCACGTAGATCGAGGATTGTTCGACATCCCCTTCGACCGCATTGACGATGCCCTGTTGGTTGGCACTGAGGGTCAGTTCGGGAGCCCGAAAGACGGTGCCGACGATGGGGATTTTTTGGTTTTGAGGGAAGGCTCCCACGATTTTGTCGTTGGACATGAGGCAAGGTTGGCCTGCGAGGCTCTTGTCGGGATGGTCATGGGGAAACTGACCCACCCGCAGTACGATGTTCGCTCTGGTGCCCGGTGATTGAGTCTTGAAGTCGCCATGGCGTAGGCCCATCGCGTGAATGCCCTCACGGAGGTGCTGTTGACGCTCTATGGCAGCCAACAGTTGCGGCACACAGACGTTGTAGGTCAGAGAGCCTGTCCCAGAACGACTTCGTGGAATCGACCACTTGTCATAGTCAGCGGGTCGGTTCACCTGCCCCTCAAAGCGCACGGAACGATGGTCGGGGTGTTGGTTTTCGAGGTAACGGATCACCGATGGAGGAGTGGAGGGAGCCAGCACAAAGTCCATCATTGGAGCCTTGGCCTGTTGGTAGGCGGTGTAGGTGACGTTGTTTTGGTCGAGATAGCGTTTGACAGCCTCGGTCTTGGTACCAAAGGGGGCGGTGACGACATCCACCTCGGTTAGGCCCGGTTGTTTGTGGAGTTGGAGGGGTTTAGGGCCAACGGTAATCGGCTGTCGTTGACCCCACTCGTAAATCTCGCCACCGGGTTCGAGGGGCCGCTTGTCATGGTGGGTCTCCGAGGTGTGACAGACTTTCCAGAGGGCCAGGTGGAACAGGTCTTTGACTTCCGCAATGCCTTCAGCATCTAGACCTTCAATTCCCAGTCCTTGAGCGACAAACTCGTCACACTGTTGGTAGAAGGCCCCGATGCGCTTGGCCGATTCTTGAGCGGTGAGCTTTTCTTTCAGA
This sequence comes from Phormidium sp. FACHB-1136, assembly GCF_014697375.1. Lineage (GTDB taxonomy): Bacteria > Cyanobacteriota > Cyanobacteriia > Phormidesmidales > Phormidesmidaceae > Nodosilinea. The sequence goes on along the minus strand of NZ_JACJRS010000153.1, from coordinate 3,354 downwards.
TTACGGGCCACGAGAGCGTTGAACTGTTCCTTGTAGGCCAGGGCTGATTCCTCAATGATGGGATACAGGGGATGGGTCAAGGCCGCCGCTCGTTCTTCCTCACTGTGCAGGACGGTTTGAAAGTAGCGTCGTTCCTTCTGGCCCACGGGCAGTGCTTCCCAGGCTTGGTTGGTAATGCGCGGCAGCACCTCAACGGCAGATCCAGAGCCCGTATCGGGTAGCAGGACGTGCTTATACAGGTCAGGGTCTTTTTTGTGGTCAAAGAAGGGTACCGGGTGAGCCTCTGTCCAGTCTTGAGCGTCGGCAATCAGGGTCTCGCCGCCAATTTCTTCGATGTCTTCCAGCCGTTCTGCACTTTTGCCATAGTCCACCTCGACCTGAAGTGCGCCCATCAAGCGTTCTAGGAGGTCATGCTTTTCGGTGTGAAAGGCCTCCATAGACTGATGGGTGAGTCGGTCTTGCTCATTCGGTTGGGCTGACTGAACCCGGCCAATCCAGTTAGCGACCAGACCCACTTTGTTGTGCTCACCCCCCAAGGCTCCTTCAAGGACAGAGCCACGGATAATCGGTGCCGCCTGCTTAAGCGATTCACGATCCTCGGTATAAACGCTCAGGTCGGTAGTGACGTAGGGCTGTTTGGGCCGTTGTTGGATGCCCTTGAAGTCCCCCGGTTCGCCAGCCCATTTGACTTCTTGGGAAATATTGGGTAAATCTCGTGCCAAGTCCCACTGCATTTGGTCGCCATCAAAGTCGCCCTGGTGGTACTCAGCGGCATCGGCTGAGTTCATCCAGATACAGCCTCTGTAGTTTTGCAGCCGCTCGACCGTGGCGTTATTGACGTACTTGCGGATGTTGTCTCGGCTCGGGATGGGCGAGCGGGTGACGATGATGACTTCGCCATCGGGCACTCCAGGAATGCAGACCTCACCACGGGCTAACTCCCGCGACGGCACCGCTCTAGAGGATTGGTGCTTGTGACCGCCGTTGATGGCGAGTTCTTTCCAGGCCCGCTGTAGGCGAGACCGTTGGTAGTCCTGCACCTTGGGCGTGGCATTGAGGATGCCTAGCTTGTCTTTGCGCAGCAGTTGGATCATGACTGGGTCTTCGCGGTTTTCGCCCTGACCTTCATCCACGTCTTGGTCATGGTAGGTGTCACTGTCCTCGCCCTCGCCTTGGATATCGTGTTGGCTTTGGTGGTACAGCTTAATGACATGGCGTTTGAGCATCACCGGGTCGCTTTGGATGACCCTGAGCCGTTCGGCGGCGGCTTGCGTCACGGGGCCAAAGTCTTGTTCAATGGCCTCAGCGCTGAAGCTGGTTGTGAACTGCCAACTATTGCGGTACCGCCGATTTTGAGCATTCTCCCGATTGCCGATAACGGCCTGGGGCAACTCATACTCGCCTCGCGGCACGAATGTATCCAGCACCCCTTTGTGAATGCCTTTGATGGAGGTCTGGTCGAGGATGATTTGGTTGGGGCTGGGGGCCAATTCATCGTCAACGGCGAGAACCCCTTTACTGAGGAAGCTCGGCAGGAAGGGCTGGCCTGGGTCTGCCCAACGTTCGTTCCAGACCAATCGGAACTGAAAGGGGCGGTCTTTGGGTGCGCCCAGCTTCTCCGCTAGGGCTGAGTTACAGAAGCCAAAACAATCATCCGTCCTGAAGGCTTGGTCGTCGGGATGCTTGTAGTTCACCACCTTAAGCTGGATGGCGCTGTGGTCATCGGGGCCAACGGTGTTCTGCGGCCCTATCGTTTCTAGCCCTTCGTAGCAATTGGAGGTGAACAGTGACCCATAGCGAACGGCGGCATCTGGCTCAGAGCGAAAGAACGTGCGGATTTCTTCCTTCAACTCAGGACTACCAAAGTAATGGGTCTTGCCGGAGCTGAAGAGATGGGTGCGGGTATCTCCCTTTTGAGAAATGTCGTCTAGCAGGTGGGGACGTTTGTCCTCGTCAGCTGTCCCTGGAGCCATTTTGACGACCATCAGGGACTTGAGTTGGTCTTGCGGGAAGATGGCTGAAATGGGTGCATTTTCAACGGTTTGGTAGCCGCACTTGTCGCCTTCTAGGGCTCCCGCTGTGGGTTCGCTGCGTTTCAGGGTGCGTCGGTTACCGGGGGCTGGAGCGACCCTGACGACAGGGATTCGTAGGGTGCGTCCGTCCTCTGAGAGTTGAGTTTTGAGCATGATGGTTCTATGCCGGGACAACGATCCGGTTGCTAGCCGCTCGATAGGGCTGGGCCTTGCTTCAGTTCCGTTCTAGCGGCTAGGCGGCGGGGGTGGCTTCAGTCTTAGGTTTGAACTTTAGGCTCATTCAGAACCAGCAGCAGGGCGGGACAAGACCGCTGCAAGGCTGGCGTCTGTGTTGTAGTGAGAGACCATGGTTCCGGTCTGTTGGTCGAAGTGGGTGGCGAACTTGGTTAGGGTGTTGTTCAGCAAATCGACCACGTATCGACCCATGAGGGTAGCGACCTGAGGGTTCACCATCAGGCTTTGGGCATTGGCGAAGGCTAGTTCCGCACAGGACTGTCCCGACAAGCCTTGCTCCTCTGGTCGGGCCGTTAGCAGCTCTGGAGCTTGTACCGTGGGCATGGGCAGGTTTTCATAGAACCGAAAATGGTCGGTTTGGTAATCCTCTAGCTTGACAGAGCTGCTGTTGCCGACCAACACCTGACCGTGGTGCTGACTGTTGCCACCATCAATCCACCAGGCCGAACCTAGGCTCCGGTACCGGGGGGTTGTGATGGCTTCGGCAATACTTTGTCGAGCCGCCGCATTATCGACGCAGCCACAGAGCACTTGCCGAGTTTCATAGGGACTGTCGAGGAGCATCGACGGTTTGAAGGGTTGGGCCAGCGCTTCGATGGGCACCCCGAAGGCGGCACTGTAGCGGAGGGCCAAGGTCTGGGCTTTGTTCAGGCCCACCTCAGCCTCGCAGAAGCATTGCCGGGTCACGTTCTTGGCTTCAACATGGTCCGGGTCTACCAGCACCAGTCTGGTGGTTCGACCCTGGGCCGTCAGGGCTAGGGCTACCCGGCACAATAACTGCACCAGGAACGATCCGGTACCCCCACAGCCAATAATCCAGAGTTCGATGGTTTGGGTTGGGGCCAGCACCACGGGTTTTGCGTTCACCGCGTCAAAGTTGGGGAGTAAGTTGAGAGGTGTCGTCGGCATGGTCAGGTTCCTTGGCTGAGTAGTAGGGTAGTTTGGGGTGGGCCACGTCGAGCAGGGTGTCCCCAGACTCGAACGAATCGAAGACGGCAGAGGCCGGAATCATCCAGAAATGCCCAAACAGTCCGACCCTGAGCAGCAGTTCGGGTTGGGCCTGGTGCAGTCTGCCGAGGACGCCATA
>NZ_JACJRS010000152.1 GCF_014697375.1 Phormidium sp. FACHB-1136 | reverse complement strand
GAAAGGCTTTACATCAGCCAGTTTCGGACATGATGGGTCGATTGACTCAGCTCATGTCCGTTTTTCTTGGCGTCCCGCTACCGGATACAGAACTTCCCACTGTCCAGTACCTAGAATGTTTAGAATAACGCCCTCATTCTCAAGTTCGCCAAGGTCGCGGAAAATAATGAGAGCCTGCTCACAAACTCGAATTGCTTCTTGAAACTGACTACTGTTCAACAGCACGATTCCTTGGTCTAAAAGCGATTCTGCTTCCGCTTTACGCGCTTCAGTATTTTCCTCTTGGGCTATAGCTGAGGACAAAAGATACTGTGATTCTTCAGACAATACTGGCATCTGACTAGCAGTCATCATAGCTACTGTCGCCGCAACTAAACCCAGAAGCTTCTTGGAGTAACTCATAGGGGCAAGGCTCAATCTTGGAGTGACATTAGCATATATGCCTGCCCCCCTCAGACTTATGCACCTTCGGGCAAAATTAACCTGCTGGCCAATAGCCTCTACGGTTCTATGAGTAGAGGCTGCTTTTCAGATAGGCCCCTCAACCGCCAATTCATGAGGAGGGGCAATCACCCACTACCGCAGCGCCCTAGCCCGTTCCACCGCTGCCGCCGCATTCACCAGCCCCCGACCAAAATAATACTGCTCAGGCGAAATTGGCTGCGGGAAGCTAAAAATACCCGAAGGCCGTAGCACCTGGTTATCCAACGCCGTACCCAGACCCACCTCCGCCTGGAGGCGATACTGGTTGGCCTCCGCCTGGGTCAGCCCTAGCCCCCTGTAGCTGGCGGTAGAGGCCAAAATCTCCGTCACCTGGTCGCGGCTGAGGTTGCCGTTGGCGGCTAGCATCAGGGCCACGGTGCCCGAGGTAGCCGGGGCCGAAAACGACGTGCCCTGCACCTGTACAAACTGCCCCAGCCCATCTAAACCCACACCCCAGGGGGTGGTGGGCGGCTCCATGCCGCGCCAAAAGGCGGGTACTCCGGTGCCGCCCGTGGTCAAAATGCCAAACAGGCCCACCTGGCTGATGTCGCCCCCAGGGGCCACCACATCCAGCCCACCGCCGTAGCTGCTGTAGAAGGTGCGTCGCCCTTCCATCGTGGTGGCCCCCACCGAAATCACCCCCGGTATCGCCGCCGGAAAACCGACGCCATCCAGACTGGCGTTACCCGCCGAGGCGACGATCACTAGGTTAGGGTGGGCATCGAGCACCGCCAGGATTTGGTCGGTGAGTTCACGATCGGGCAGCAGCCCCCCCAGGCTGAGGTTGATCACATCGGCCCCACGATCGGCGGCATAGCCCACTGCTTCAACCAGGGCCGCCATGGTAATTTCGCCGCCCAGGCCAAACACCCGCACCGGCAAGATCTGCGCCTCAGGGGCCACACCCACAACGCCGCGCTCCGCCGCTGGGCTAGCAGCAATTACCCCACTCGACCAGGTGCCGTGGAACTCGGCCATGATGTCGCCGCGAATCCAGTCGCGAATTAGGCTGGCCACCTGGCGCTGGGAGAATGCAGGCCGCGCGGTTTTAATGTCCTGGGCTAGGCTGGGGTATTGCGCCAAAAGTTCGGCATCGCTCAGCAAAAACGTGTTTTGCAGGTCAGGGCGCACCAGGTCGAGTTCGGCGGTGCTGATGCGGGTATCCGGGTCGCCCATGGCGCAGTGATCGCCCTCGCAGGTCTGGGTCTGGTTAGAAAAATCCCAGCCGTGAACTTCGCCGGGTAGGCGGTTGGGCTGGGTATCGGGCACGGTGTAGAGACTGTTGGCCAGGTCGGGATGATCCCACTGGATCAGGCTGTCGATGACGGCGACCACCACCCCTTCGCCCTGGGTGCCCTGCTGCCAGGCCTGCACCGCCTGAATGTCGGTGCGGGGCTGGTGGGGGCCACGAAAGGCGGCACTATCCAGATGCCAGTGCAGGGGAAACAAATCGGTGGCCACAGGCCAATTCCTGGGGCCAGTCAGGCGGGCCAGCAGGCTATCGAGGTCGGTGGAGGGGGCGGTGGGGGAGCGGTCGAGGGATTGGGGTACGGCGTGGTAGGGCACCGTTTGCACAAAATTGGGCGTGGCCGACTGAATACCCACCACGCCATTGAGCTGGTTGGCAAGACTCAACACCCGCAGCCCATCGCCCTCGCGGGCGCTGACCAAGTAGCGGTTTTGGGTAAATTGTAGGGGCCGAATCACCTCTAGCCCGTAGCGGCTGAGGGTAAGCTGCACCTGGCTTTGGGGTGTATCGGGCTCAAAGCTGACGATGATTTGGTTGGGCAGCACGATGGTGTCATCGCCCCCCGCTCGGCTGAGCACCGGCAGGGTGGCTTCGACGTAGGGCTGCTGGAGGCGGTCTTGCACCGCAGCCGCCAGTTCGGCGTCGAGGCTGGGCAGTTCGATCACCGCGTAGCGACTGCCCAGGGGGCGCAGGGTAACGTCTAGGGCTGGGTTGCTGTCTCCCCCTCGACTGCCGCTGCGGCCAGATAAGGCCCGCTCTAGCTGTTGATAGGCCGAAACCCCGCCCCGTGCCCCGCTGACCGGAGGGGTCAGCAAAACCGCAATCCGGTCTTGGCGCAGGGTGAGGGGAATGCGCTGACCGTAGAAGGTGTAGTAAATATCGCTGCGGTTGGTCTGGGCTTGGGCGGTGGCAGGAGCCAAAAACTGACCCATGGAAGGGTGGGGCAGGGGCAGAGCTCCGAGCACGAAGCCACCCAAGAGCAGACTGGAGAAAAGTTTGCGCATGAAGGTTTGCCTTTACAACAGGTCTGTTGTTACCTATGTCTGGCGGTGGCCAGCTTATTCACTCCAGGGGTCGCCATTCGCCAGAAAAGATAAACGAGGCCCAGTAGTAGGGGTGTTGGTAGGTGGGATTGGCCATAAATTCAAGCTGCACCTGGCGTAGAGACTCGCTGCGGCCCTTGCCGTTTTGCAAGCGCTGATAGTAGCGCTGCATCAGTTCGGCGGTGCCCAGGTCGTCCACTTTCCACAGGCTCATGAGCTGGCTCTCGGCCCCGGCCATCACAAAGGCCCGCCGCAAGCCATAGACCCCTTCGCCATTGGCCACCTGGCCTACCCCGGTTTCGCAGGCGCTCATCACCACTAGGCGGGTGCCGCGCAGGTTCAGCCCGGTGGCCTCTAGGGCGGTGAGGACGCCGTCTTCCCCGGCACTGGTGCGGCTGTTGAACCCCGCTAGGGCCAGCCCAGAGCGCAGCAGCGGATTTTCGTTGTTGACGGGGCGGGTGGGAGGCGCAACCAGGCCCGTGGGTTCTAGAAATCCGGTGGCCCGGTCGCCACGGGTGGACGGGGGCGACACAAAGTCCACATCTTCGAGAAAAAATCCGTGGGTGGCGATGTGCAGAATGCTGGGGGCCTGTACCTGCTTGAGGGCGTTTTCGGTGGCGGTGGCTTCGGTGAGGATGATGGCGTTGTTGGGCAATAGGGGGGCGATGGCATCGACTTCTTGCTGGGTGCCGGGTAGGGGGCCAAAGCGCAGGTTGGTGATGTCGGTGGAGCGGTGGGTGGATCTCTCGGCTGAGCCTGGATTGGCCCTCACCCCCGGCCCCTCTCCCATGGGGAGAGGGGAGTTGGAGATAGAAGCGGTGTCGTAGTTGGGGTTGGCGAAGAGGACGGGGGGCTGTTGGCTGGGAGCTTTATTTTGCAGGCGCAGTAGGTCGCGTCCAGTGGTGAGGTGGGTGAGGGTGTAGGTTTCGACTAGGTAGCGGTTTTGCTCATCGACTAGGGCGGCGAAGGGGATGAGGTTGAGTTGGCTGTCGGGGGAGAGCAGCAGGTGGGTAGCCTCGCCCAGGAGGGGGCGGATGGGGGCCATGACTAGCTCATCCAGGGCGCGGGCGGTGGTGCGGGCACGGTTGCCGGAGTTTGGGTTGCGGGTGGCGGCGAGGAAGGCGCGGGCGGCGGTGTCGATGGGTTCGGCATCACCGAGATCGACCCATTTTGGGTCGCCGGAGTTGTGCAAAATATAGGCGGCGTAGCGCGGTTGGCCCCAGCGTTCGGCTTGGCTGGCGGCGGGGTTAAGGGGTCGATACTGCAACAGTTCCACCAATGCGGCATCGGCGGGTATGAGCGCTTGCACGGCCTCAATTTCCACAGGTTCGGTTTCGACTCGGAATTCGGCGCTGCGGCGGGATAGCTCATTTTCTAGGCGATTGGCTTCCTGGCGCAATTCGTCGATGCGGGCGCGGTACACTTCTGGGTCTTGGTCGCCTAGGCCGCCGTAGAGCTGAGCGGCGAGCTGGGTTTGCGCAGCGGTGTACTCGTCTAGCAGGGGGGCCAAGTCGGGACTGAGGTTTTGGCGCAGGAGTTGCTGGGTGTCGGTAACAGCATCGAGGACGCGGCCTTTGCGGCGCAGTACGGTGGTAAGGGCAAGGCGGGCAGCAGTAGGGTTGGTGGCGGCGTTTTGCAGATGGAGGGAAAGGGCTAAATCGGTGGTGCCGGAAATCGTGGCGATGTAGGCGCGTTTGCGATCGTCAGAACCGATAGCCAGGTTGAGGCTGAGGTTGCTTTCTTCTACCGATAGTCCTTGGTGCAACCAAGTTAAGGCTGGGGCAATCTCTCCTTGTTTTTGGGACAGCAAGGCCAGGTTAATAAGGCTGGTGGCGACAGATGGATGGCTCTCGCCCAACTGTTCGCGACGAATCAACAGCGCCTCCCGGTGGAGAGGTTCGGCCTCACCGTAGAGACCTTGATCTTGGTACACCAAAGCCAAGTTGTTGAGGCTGGTAGCGATATCAGGGTGGCTTTCGCCCAACTGTTCTTGACTAATCGCTAATGCTTGTCGGTGGAGAGGTTCGGCCTCCTCGTAGCGCCCTTGTACCCGATATAGATCTGCCAGGTTGTTGAGACTAGTGGCGATAGATGGATGGTTTGCACCCAATTGCTCTCGGCGAATCGCCAGAGAATCTTGGTAAAAGAGTTCAGCTTCCTCGTAGCGCCTTTGCACCTGATACAGGCTGGCTAGGTTGTTGAGGCTGATGGCGACATTAGGGTGGTTTTCGCCCAATTGCTCTCGGTGCATCGCCAAGGCCTGTTGCATGAGGGTTTCGGCCTCCCCATAGCGCCCTTGTTTTTGATACAACCCAGCCAAGTTGAGAAGACTGGTCGCGACATCAGGATGAATTTCGCCCAATTGCTCTCGGCGAATCGCCAAGGCTTGCTGAAAGAGGGTTTCGGCCTCTCCATAGCGCCCTTGTTCTTGATAAATCACAGCCAAGCTGTTGAGGCTGGCGGCGACATCAGGGTGGCTTCTACCCAACTGCCTTTGACTAATCGCCAGGGCTTGTTGAGCAAAGGTTTCGGCCTCCCCATAGCGCCCCTGTTGCCAATAAAGCCCAGCCAGATTGAGGATGCTGATGATGACAGCAGGATGGCTTGCGCCAAGCTGCTCTTGGCGAATTGCTAGGGCTTGTTGATGCAGCGGTTCGGCCTCCTCATAGCGTCCTTGTGCCCGATATAGCTCTGCCAAGTTGTTGATGCTGGTGGCGACAGAGGGATGGTTTTCGCCCAACTGCTCTCGATAAATCACCAAGGCCTGTTGCAAGAGGGTTTCGGCCTCATGCAACAGGCCTTGCGCCTGATACAACCCAGCTAAGTTGAGGAGACTGGTGGCGACAGAGAGGTGGCTTTCGCCCAATTGCTCTCGGCGAATCGCCAAGGCCTGTTGCAAGAGGGTTTCGGCCTCCCCATAGCGCCCTTGTTCTTGGTGAAGTACAGCTAGGTTGTTGAGACTTTGAGCAACATCAGGGTGACTATCGCCAAATTGCTCACGAAGAATCATTAATGCCTCTCGTAAAAAGGGTTCAGCCTCCCTGTAACGCCCTTGACTTCGATACAGCCCAGCCAGGTTGTTGAGACTTTGAGCAACATCAGGATGACTGTCACTCAACTGCTCTCGACGAATTGCTAAGGCTTGTTGAAAGAGGGTCTCGGCTTCCTTATAGCGTCCTTGACTTCGATAAAGCTCAGCCAAGTTGTTGAGACTTTGAGCAACATCAGGGTGACTATCACCCAACTGCTCTCGACGAATTGCTAGAGACTCTTGCAAGAGGGGTTCAGCCTCTCCATAGCGCCCATCGCGATACAGTTCAGCGCTTTGAGCATTAAGACGCGTTGCTTCGGCAAGTTGCTCTACTCGTTCTAAGTCTGCCATCGTTCCTGGCTTCACGGTCAACCTATAACGGCCCGTCTCACCGGGATTAACCGATAACGCACCAACCTGGTAAATACCTGTTTTGGACAAGCTCAACACGAGGCGGGCGTTGGTGCCTTCGCCGCCATTATTATCTGCTGCAATGGGTTCATCATCGGGGCCAATCAGAGCCAGCAGCGCGTCAAATTCATCACTGATCAGATCGATAACTACAATTTGACCTGCCATACCTTCAAACATATGGCCATTCAAAAAACGGCCATCCGCAACAGCGCCGTTTTCATCCAGCACTCCCGTAATGGTCAACGGCTCAAACTCTGGAACCGACTGGGCCACCCTCATCGCTTCCCCCTGGTTCAGGGGCTGCGACCAAGCCCTAGGGCTTTGACCCACCAGCAACGCCGTCAACAGCGCTAGGCTCACCAGGCGGGGCGGCTTGCCGTTTTGAAGGTTCCAAACCAAACTTCGGATGGGCTGGGGCAGGGCTTTCATCGCAACCTCTTGGGGGGTAGGTGTCGGTAAAAGGGGCATTCCCTCTTTTATAGTCCTGGCCGAGCCGAACTTATTCAGTCTGGCCCAGGCAATCTTTAGGATTTGGCACACCGACTATGATAGAAACAAGTGCTACAACGGCCTTGCCATGACCACGCCCCCAGAACTCAGTGACCTTCAAACGGAGATGCTAGAGCGCTTTCAGGCTGAGGTGCTAGAACGCTTTGACCGCCTAGAGCAAAGACTCGACAGCGACATTCAGCGCATCGACGCCAGAACCCAGCAATGGGAAGAGTGGTTTTTGCAGCTCTCCAGGGATAATCTGGCCATCTCTCGTACCGTCATCATCGCAGCGGCAACGGTGGTGATCTTCGGTAGCCTGCTCGACAAGGCCGATATTTTGGTCGAAGGTGCGGCTCGTTTGCTGGGCAAGTAAACGATCATAATATTCTGTCAGCTTAAAGTGCTGGGTTACAGGCATCCATCGCTGGCATCGCTCTCGGCTATGCCGCATCCGACTCAATCGGTTTTACCGTCAGGGTCAAACCCACTGACTTCAAAACCGCAATCAGGTTAATCAGCGTTGGGTTGCCCTGCTCCGACAACATCTTGTACAAGCTCTGGCGATTGAGGTCTGTAATCTCGGCCAAAATGCCAACCCCACCGTGGGCATCGGTCACATAGCGCAGTGCCATCAAAAACTCTGCCATATTGCCCCCTTCAATGGCCGCTGAGAGATAGTCCGCCGCCACCTCAACATCGCGCAGCTCGTCCACCAAAATATCGTCATAACTCTCAGTCGGCATGGTTGGTATACTCCTGCCAATAATCGTGGGCATTCTGAATATCCTGCGGCTGAGAGGCTTTGTCGCCACCGCAAAGTAAAATCACGACCTCAGCCCCATCTAGCCCAAAGTAAACCCGAAACCCCGGCCCAAAGCTGAGCCTTAATTCGTACACCCCCGCCCCCACACTACGACAATCGCCAAAATTACCTAGCCGCAGTCGATCAATCCGCTGCAAGATTCTGGCCTTAAATCGGTTGTCCTTCAGACTCTTAATCCAAGTCTTGAAAGGGGTTTTGCCGTCGGGTGTCACGTAGGATTTGACTAACCTGGGCTTGCTTTCCATAGATAAATTGTCGCATAAAAGCGACTTAGCAGGTCAGAGATTCATGATTGGCCGCGCTGACCGTGCTACGACTACCCACTACTTTCCCAAAGCCAGGGCTTCCAGGTGGTGCTTGATGGCCAAATCCCAGTGGCCACAGGTGCGGCAGAGTTTTGCCACCAGTCGCCGTACCTTGGCCTCAAACCAGCCGCCCTCAAACACAGCTTCCAAAAATTGCCCAACATCCAGCGCCCCTTCGTAGCAGGCGATGGCATACCAGTATTGCGACTGGGCTTGGTAAACCTGGCCGAGGTCAACCAGGGCCAGAGCTTCGCCCACCTCGTCTTTCAGTTCGTGGCGGATGGCGAGTACTTGTTCGAGTTGGCGAACGGCGGCGGGATAGTGCCCCTCCCAAAAGTTGACCTGACCCAGGAGGTGCAGGGCCGCTGCCTGGTGAGCTTTGACCTCCATGGGAGGGAGGGTATGGCTGGCTTTCGCAAAACTGTGTACCGCCAGATCGGCCCAGCGGCGGGCGGCGGGATAGGCCCTAAAGTAGCGAAGCTGCGATTTGGGGCAATTTAGTTCATTTATAGCAGCCCGCAGGCAGGTTAGGACAATACGCGGAAGGCATTGTCGAGGGCATCCCACAAGGTGTCAAACTGGTGCAAGGTCTTTCGCACGTAGTGCTTGATCCGTGCCCAAAACTTCTCAATTTTGTTCAAGTCAG
>NZ_JACJRS010000151.1 GCF_014697375.1 Phormidium sp. FACHB-1136 | reverse complement strand
TCACCGGCTGGTGCTGTTCATTAATTGGACCGAAAGTGGAGGGTATCTAGGATGGCCGGAACCATGCGGCGGTAATGGTGCAGATAGGAGGCCCGGATGTGGGTATAGACCTTGTCTTGATAGGTATCTCCCGTCGTCTGCTCATCCACCAACGCTTGCAATGTCTCTGGGTCAGCGACTGGGTACACCACCTCTTTGACGGTGTCATCCGGATGCTGGAGAGACGCCACAGCAATCTTGAGCAACAGGGCCTCCTTGCGGGGAACGCGCTTGAACGCCGCGACTAACTCCCGCTCCACCCGTCGTTCTGCATTCAGACTCAGACGATGCACAATTTGCACTAGCAGGGTGACTAAGCCGTCAATGATTTCCTGTTTACGCTGCCAGCAGAAAGCCGCCACCAGAGTGTAGCGAATTGCCGATGGATGACGCCTCAATTCTCGCGGTGGTTCGGTCGAAGCCCGTCGCCGATACTGCTGCACCAACTTGGGAGCCACCGACGTGAAGAGGCTATCGGGCAAACCGAGGGCTTGAATGCAGTGCAGTTTATCAATTTCAGCCAAAAGGCTATTGAGCCCTAAACGGCCTGGATCCCTCTTGATCTGGTTGAGCTGCGATTGGCGGAAGTGTCCCGTTTCATCGGCCAGAGGGCTTTCCGTGTCCAGCAAGGCATCCAGGTTCTTGCCGGTTTGGGCTGAGAGCTGCGATGCGATGCCACGGCAAAACTCACGGTCATAGGCTCGCGCCGCCGACCGAATTAAACGCTCCAATTCCTTCCAGACGGGTGGTTCAATCTTGATCTGCCGAAACCGCTGATAGACCTGCGCTTTTAAGGCGTCAAAGGACAGGCCCAACGGCAGCACCTCCTCCATCAACCAGGTCTTCATCAACGACTTATCCGACTGCGCGATTGGCCTGAAACCCAAGAATGTCCGAATCTGAGCACGGTGAGTCTTCGTCGTTCGCCCTGACCAGTTGTCGTGACGGTAATCTTCTTCAGTGAGTTGGAGTTGTTGAGCGATAAAGGCAACAACGACTTTGGGGGTCTCAACCGGGGACTGGGGAAACCGAGCTTCTACCTGAAAGAACTTGAGCAAAACCGCAAACCCTAAGCGATTAGAGGCATTCGCGTTGGTCACTGCTTCAGGCAGAATCGCTAGCTCCGCTGGCATTAGGATGAATTGCTCGATTAGTTCTTCCGGTTCCCACTGGCGCTTCATCGCGTTCCTCTTCATTTAGCTTGCGCTAAACATACCAGTGAGCATCTGTGAGGAGATTGAAAAACAATATAAATGAACTAAATTGCCCCAAATCGCAGCTTCGCTACTTTAGGGCCCTGTTCGGCTCTAGTCATCTGGGCCGATAGGCTGCGGTGTTCGGAATGGAATCGATACCGACCGGGTGGGCAGAGGTCTTGAATGGAGATCGAGGCCATGGGGTCTGTCGGAAATGCGCGTCACCCAGTCTTCCCGATAGGGAAGTTGAGGCCCAGGCGAAGATCTAAGTTCAGGGCGACAGTGTCCCAAGGCGTCTGGCTCCAGGGACTTTAATGCGCTTGAATTTGGACGACTTGGAATTCTTGACTTTCGAGGAACGGATGGCAGATGCGCCCACCAGAGAATAGACGCGCCCATCCATGAGGAGAAGCCCTAGCTCTAGCGAGCTTGGGTGGTTCTGATTGTGGTCAGGAGGAATAGGTGGATCTGCGGGCTGAGGTTGATCTCCTCATGACTAATTTGCCACCTGCTGTAAGAAGGTACCGAGGGCATCAGCGACGGCTTAGTTTGTTTGGTTATATCGACCGCCAATATCGCTGAGGATGACGGGTTTAGGCATGGCAGGGGAGCCTTCGCACAGCGTCTTTTTAAACTCATTCTCGACCCGATGGAGAAGCAGCCTGCACTAGCAAGGTGGTGATGATTTCAGAGAGTTGTCTGAGGCGGATGGGCTTACTGAGGTAGTGGTTGGCTCCGGCCTCTAGGCAGCGCTCACGGTCGGCGGGCATGGCGAGGGCGGTGAGGGTGATGATAGGCACCGTGGCCAGGGCGGGTTTTTGGCGAATTTGGCGAATGGCCTCTAGGCCGTCGAGGTGGGGCATTTGAATGTCCATCAAGATTAAATCGGGCTGGGTGGTGGTGGCTAGGTCGATGGCTTCTAGGCCGTTTCTGGCGATGACGAGGCGATAGCCCTTAGCCTCTAGGTAGGAAGAGGAGGTGCTGAGGTTGGCTTCGTTGTCTTCGGCGAGCAAAATCAGGGGAGCCTCGGTGGGGTCTACCGGAGCCTCGGCCTTGATGGATTCGGTGAAGTGGGCTGGGGAGCCGTCGGGGTTGGGGAGGGCGATGATCGGTAGCTGAACGGTGAAGCAACTGCCGCTGCCGACTTCACTGGTGAGGGTGACTTCGCCGCCGTGCATTTCCACAAGGCGTTTGACCAGGGAGAGGCCCAGCCCGGTGCCTTCGTATTGGCGGTTGAGGGCGGTGTTGACCTGCACAAAGGGCTGAAACAGCCGTTGGGCATCTTCGGGTCTAATGCCAATGCCCGTATCAGTAATGGAGATAGACAACAGCCCCAGGGTATCGCCCAGGTTGGCTTGGGGGTGAATGAAGATTTCGGCCTGGACGTCGTTTTGGGCGAGGGCAATGTAGTTAGCGGCGAGGGTAATGTGGCCCCCTTCGGGGGTGAATTTGACGGCGTTGGTCAGTAGGTTAATCAAGACCTGGCGCAGGCGGCGGTCGTCGCCGTAGAGGTCGGGTAAGCCGTCGGGGATGAGGGTGGTAATCTGCTGGCGTTTTTTGTAGGCCTGCTGTTTCACAAAGGTGACGCTGGCGCTACAGAGCAGGCTGACGCTGATGGCATTGAAGTCTAGATCCACCTGGCCCGCTTCAATTTTGGAGAGGTCGAGGATGTCGTTAATCAGCGAGAGCAGGTGGCTGCTGCTGCGCTCGATGGTGTTGAGACTGCGCTGCTGGCGTTCGGTGAGGGGGCCAAAGATTTCCTCTTGCAGCCCTTCGGTCATGCCGAGGATGGCGTTGAGGGGCGTCCGCAGTTCGTGGCTCATATTGGCCAAAAATTCGTCCTTCAGGCGGGTGGCGCGTTCCAGTTCGGCATTGGTGCGGTGTAATTCGGCCTCGGCGGCTTTGCGTTCAGTGATGTCTTCGACCACCCCTTCAACGGCCAGAAGGCTATCGTCACTGTCCCAAACGGGGTGCTGCACCACATGAATGGTGCGAATGCCCCCATCGGGGTGGACAAAGGACATCTCAAATTCCTGGGACGACACCTGCCCAGTTCGCAGTGTCTCATCTTCAGATTGGGCCAACTCTATGGATTCTGGAAACCACTGGATTGTATCGGCCCAATGCCGACCCAAAACGGCCTCTGGCGGTACCCCAAAGACCGACTGGAACCCACCGCTGACGTAAGTGAAAAGGGTGCCGCCAGCAATGCTAAAGACAACGAATTTATCGCCAATGTCATCCACCAAGCGCTGAAACTTGGCCTGACTGTTGCAAATCTCCTGCTCGGCGAGTTTGCGGTGGGTAATGTCTTGGTGAATGCCCACCATCCGCATCGGCTGGCCTTGGCCATCGCAGTACAGCTTGGCGATAGACAGGACCCACCGCAGTTCGCCATCCGGTCGGCAGATGCGAAATTCGGCACTAAAGGGAATTCTGGCCCGCAAATCGGCCTCTAGTTGGGCCTCGACCCAGGGGCGGTCGTCGGGATGAATGTGATTGCACCAGTCTTGGTAGGTGAGAGGTCGCCCTAGGTCTTGCAGGCCATAGTCTTCGTAGATGCGATCATCCCAGATCGGGTCGTTGACCAAATCCCATTCCCAAATGCCGTAGGATCCGGCTCGGAGGGCCAACTTAAGGCGATTGGTTTGTTCTTGGAGGGCGAGTTCGGCCTGTTTGCGATCCGTGATGTCTTGGGTAATGCTGACCATCCGCAGGGGGGTGCCCGCTGCGTCGCGCTCCGTCTGGGCAAAGGCTTGCACCCAGCGCAGTTGGCCATCGAGTCGCACAATCCGAAATTCGGCGGTGAGAATGCCTTGCGCCTGCGGAGCCTGGGCTAGTGTAGCCTCGACCTGGCTGGCATCGTCGGGATGAAGGAGATCGCGCCAGTCTTGGTAGGTGGCGGGGCGGCCTAGGTCTTGCAGACCGTAGATTTTATACACCTGTTCATCCCAATCAGGGGGATTGACGAAATCCCACTCTCCCGCGCCAAAGCCACCCGCTTGCAGGGCCAGGGTAAGGCGATTGGTTTGTCGGCGGAGGGCGGCTTCGGCGTTTTTCCGGTCGGTGATGTCTTGGTTAATGCCCACCATCCGCTTTGGGTTGCCATGGGGATCGGTTTGCACTTGGGCAACAGCCTGGATCCACCGTAGTTCTCCGTTGGGGCGCAGAATGCGAAACTCGGTGTTGTAGTCGGCCTCGCCCCGCAGTGCCGCGTGCAGCAAGGCTTCAACCCGGTCACGGTCGTCGGGGTGCAGACTATCGCGCCAGGTCGGATAGACCGCCCGTTCCCTCAGGTTTTGCATCCCGTAGAGGACGTACATTTGGCCATCCCAGTTCACCTCATTGACGCAATCCCAATCCCAGGTGCCAATAGATCCAGCTTGCAGCGCCAAGGCTAAACGCTCGGAAAGGTCTTTCACGGCAGCTTCGGCTTCGGCCCGCTGCATGGTTGTCCACAGGCGCTCAGCGGTTTCGCGCACCAGGTCTACCTCTGCCGCTGTCCAGTCGTGGGGTGTGGTGGTGTTGGCGGTGAAGGCTCCCACCAATCGGCCATCCTTAATCAGCGGGAGAGACAACATGCCAACCAGGCCAAGATTAGCGAGGGCCACGCGATCCCGTTCAGGGACAAAGACGGCGGTTTGCGTATCGGCCACAATAACCGTTTCACCCTGGCGCAGATAGGGCAGACTAGCGCCATAGTCTGCCAAGGAATAGCGGCCAAGGAGGGAGGGCAAACCCGCCTGGGTATATTCGTGATTGATTTGGGCATAGCCTTCGATCTCATTGATTTCGGAATAAAAGACACGATCAACCCCCAACTGTTCGCCCAGCAGATGGCAAGCCTCGGCTTGAATGTGGATCGGGTTGGTGAGGGATCGCAGCACATCCGACAATCTGACCCGAAAAGCGTCAATTTCTGCCGCTGCCTGGGATGCCTCCAGCGCCATGCGTCCTTCGTGAATGTCGGTGACGGCACCGTACATCTTGATCACCTCGCCCTCTGCATTTTTGATGGGGGCAATATTAGAGACAAACCAACGGTATTCGCCATCATGGCGACGGATGCGGCGTTCTTCGCGTCGGGGTTCTCCCATTTCGGCAGATTCTCGCTGAATCAGAACCGATGTGGCCCGATCACCGGGATGAATGGCCTCTAGCCAGCCCCGCCCCAAGGCTTGCTCTAGGGTTTGCCCGGTATAGTCGAGCCAGCGTTGGTTGCACCAGGTGTTGAAGCTATCGGGGTCGCTTTCCCAGAGAAAATCGGGGACGAGGTTAGCAATCATCTCAAAGCGGGCTTCGGAGGCTTGGAGGTTGGCTTCGGTTCGTTTGCGGCTGGTAATGTCTACGACGGATCCTAAAAACTGCTGAATATGCCCCTGCTCATCGCGGGTATAGGCTTGCCCCCGCAGCAGCAAATCCAGCCAGCGGCCATCGCGGTGGCGCACCCGATATTCAAAGGTGAGGCTAGTTCCCTCTGGGCTTTGATCCAGTTGATCGATATAGGCGGCAAAACCAAGGTGATCGTCGGGATGCACCAGGTTAGGCACCAGATCGGCCCCCATGGCCAAAATTTCGGCGGCGGTATAGTCTAAGATATTCGCCACCGAATCGCTAACAAATAGCAGGCTTTGGCTGGGCACATCAAACAGATAAACCAGCAAGTCTGGGTTGGTCTGGATAGCACTTTCAATGAGCTTTTTCTGGGCTTGTAATTCGAGTTCAGTCTGTTTGCGCTCACTAATATCGGTGGAAATACCGCACAGGGCGTAGGGTTGTCCATCCTCATAGCACAACAAAAATTTGTGCGAGAGAAACGTTTTCGGGGTATCGACAAACAGCACCGTTTCTTCAAAGGGTGGCAAAATGCCTTGGGCAATTAGGGCATCATCATTTTCCTGGAGGCGGGCCGCTGTTTCAGCATCAAAAAATTCGTGATTGATTCTACCAATAATGTCTGATCGTTCACAGCCGAAGAGATCGACAAAAGCCTTGTTCACAAAGGTATGCCGACCGAGCAGATCTTTGGTATAAACCACCGCAGGCAATTCGTTTAGAATCGCCATCATCTGATCTTGGACTTTTTGAAGCTGATCTTCAATTTGTTTTTGTGCGGTAATGTCTCGACAGACACACACTAGAACATTGTCATCCAGCAGTGTGAGCGACACAAATTCTGGAAATGTGGTGCCGTCCTTGTGGGTAGCGACCAATTCCCCTTGCCAGTATCGTTGCTTTTGCAGCGTCGGGAAAACCGTCTGCTCAATCTGCGCCAGCATCTCTGGAGAATAGAGGATCGTCCAGCTTTGGCCAATTAGTTCTTCGGCGGTTTCGTAGCCAAAGAGCTTCACATGGGCCGAATTGAGATAGACGTAGCGATCATTCTGAAGAGTCGCAATGCCATCTACCGCCGATTCAATAGCCCCTAACTGCTGGCGCAAAACCGCTTCGGCCCGCTGGCGTTGTTGCAGTTCTGTTTGAACTTGCTCGTGCAAACTGGCTTGATAAATCCCCATACCAAGCTGGCTACCAATCTGTTGTAACAGGTTAATTTCCCCTTCTAGCCAAGGCCGAAAATCGCTATTCTGATACACCGCCAGCAGCCCCCAAAGGGTTTCTCCGGCAAAAATGGGCACTATCGCCAAGGCTTTGGCCTGGAATTGCTCTAACAGTTCAATGTGGCAGGGCTGAAAACCCGCCTGATAAATATTAGAAACGGCTAAGGTTTCTTGATTTTGAAACCGACTGCCTTTCTTTTCTTGCAGACAGGTATCGGTCAACACTTGGCGGATCTCAGGATGCAGCAATTTCACCCAAGGTTCCGCCACCGACTCGGCTACAAAATCGCCGCTCCAGTCGGGCAAAAACCGATACACCACCGCCCGATCTACCTTAAAAAACTGCCGTACCTGATCCACCGCTGTATTGAGAACCGCATCGAGATCTAAGGTCTGACGAATGCGCTGGGTGATGTCTCGCAGCAACATTTCCCGCTCGGTCTGCTGTTGAACGATAGCCTCAGCGGCTTTGCGGGCGCTAATATCCGTGAAATAACCAACCACCTCCTGGGGCATTCCGGCGGCATCGCGCAGCAAAACCCGGTCATCATGGATCCAAATATAGTGACCATCCCGATGACGCATTCGGTAATCGCATTGCAGTTTTCCCTGCTCAAACAACCCAGAGATCTGGGCGAAAACCTCGGCTACGTCGTCGGGGTGGATGAGTTGGACGCAAAAATCGGGTGTTGCGGTAAATTCTGACGGGGTGTAGCCCAAAACCGCCTCAATACCCTGGCTGATGTAGGTGCAGGCGTAGGGCGGTGTAGCCTGATGGCTGTAGGTGGTGGCGGGGCTAGTTTCCAGCACCCGCTGAAGCCGCTGGTTTTGGGCTTCGCGGTGCGCTAAATTTGTCTGCTGGTGGTTGATCTGCTGCTCAAGCTGCTGAACCGCCTCACGCTCGGCGGCTAACTGTTCGGAAAGTTGCTGAATAAGATCTTGGGCGGCTGCCAGTTGTTGTGGCAGACTCGATTCTGAGAGCATGAAGTGACCCAACGATACAGAGCGCAGAAGAAAAACATGGACAGAAACTGTACCAATACAATAAGTCAAACGTGATCTACTGGGCTTACAGCATCATCCCCATCAACATCGCTGCTGTATCTTAAGGAAACAACCAGATTCTATGTGTATGTAATTTCACATAGAAAGCAATTCCCGATTGACAACCGGGTATCCTGCGGCTCTTCTGAGTATATGGTGATAAGCTAACCTAATACCTAAGTGTGACAAGGCTTTCAGCCGTTTCCAAGAACGCAAGCCGTATACTGCTATACAGCTTCAGTCACAAACTCAGAAGAGCCTATCCTGCAAGGGCAAGGCATTCTCGTCTGTTAATACCGAAAATAAGCAAATTTTGCTTTGCTTACGTATCAATCATAAGCGAAAAAACGTGACCTACATGTGATGGACAATACGCAAACATCTTAAGTGCCTTACTGTTCCCCTCAACTCTGTTCAACCCGCGTCTTGTCATAATTGAGACCTAGAGCCGCGCTGTGACCTCGATTTCACCCCTCCCTATGCGTGACCCCATTCAGTCACTTACACAATGTGTTCGCCAAGATCTGCTGCCAGATCTGTACCTCGAAAGTATCGATCCGCATCATCCTGTGGTGGTTCATCGGGTGCCGGAGCCTTGGCGCTGTCTGGGGGTGGGCAACTATGCCGCCGTGTTTCTACATCCTGACTATCCCGAACA
>NZ_JACJRS010000150.1 GCF_014697375.1 Phormidium sp. FACHB-1136 | reverse complement strand
TTGAAGACTTTGAGCAGGATGGCCCTAAGATTCTTATCATTTTAGACAATGCAAGTATTCATAAAAAGGCAGAGATTCTAGAGAAGATAGCGAAGGAGATGCCCAACATTGTTTTAGAATTTCTGCCACCCTACAGTCCGGACTATAATTTAATCGAGTTAGTTTGGCACTCTGCAAAGGAATTCATTGCCAATCGTCTATTTGAGTCGATTGAGGATTTAGAAGCGCTTGTTCATAACCTATTGAACGAAGGGCAGCTTGTCATCAACTGGGATCGCAAGATCAAAAATAAAGGAAACACAATCAATGCAATTTAAATGCATATCAGCTTACTTCTAACTTTGCTTTGCCTTATATTCGAGGAAGAGTCTGAATTTCCTAAGAATCGCTCTGATTTCTATCAACAAGAAGTAGATTGGCTTTTAAAGAAATGGGATAGTCGAAGAGGCATCAAAAGGGATTTAGTTTACAAGAAATTGTCTCTTTCACACAAAAAAGAGATGTTAAGCCAGTTTGCCTTTGAAACTTTTGAACGAGGAGATTACCTTTTCAAAAAAGCCACTGTAGAACAGCATATCGTTCGTTATATTCGCAGCCTGCCGGGGGCTAGGGAGGATGAAGATATTCTTCACCTAGACGAAGAAGCGGTATTAAAGTCAATTACAGCACAGCACGGACTATTGGTAGCACGGGCTAGTGGAATCTACTCCTTCTCCCACCTGACTTTTCATGAATACTTTGCCGCTCAGCACATCGTTAGTCACACTACTACCCTCAACCACACTCTGCAAAACTTAGCTACCCACATTACAGAAAGGCGCTATCGAGAAATCTTCCTGCTCACGGCAGAAATGCTACCCGAAGCCGATACCCTACTTCTGCTGATGAAACAGCAGATTGACTTACTGATGCAGGATGACCCCAAAATCCAAATGGTTTTAAGCTGGACACAAGAAAAAGCTGATTCAGTCAATACGGCCTATAAACCTGCGGCTATTCGCGCCTTCTACTACGCCTTCGCCCTCACCTTCGTCCTCGACCTCGACCTTGCCCGCGTCCTCGACCGCGCTCTCCCCTTCGTCCTCACCCTTGCCCGCGCCCTCGACATCGTCCTCGACATCGCCCTCAAACTCGACATCGCCCTCTACCTCAAACTCGACGACGCCCTCGAATATGCCCTAGTCCTCGACCACGCCCTAGTCCTCGACCGCGCCCTCGACCGGGCCCTCGATCACGCCCTAGTCCTTGACCACGCCCTAATCCTCGATCCCGCTCTCGACTGCGACCCTGCCCACGCATTCGTCCTCAACCAAGCCCTCGCCCACGAGGACGACCTCGTCCTTGCCCTCGCCCTTGCCCTCGCAGAACAATCCGCTGCTAGCAATCCCGAATTACAGCTTAAGATTCAGGCATTAAGGGCCGAATTACCCAATAGAGATGACGAAAAAGCCTTGATACAGTGGTGGTTCACCAATGGCACAAACTGGGCCGAACGCCTACGAACGGTGATGATTGAACACCGCAACATTGGCCACGACTGGCAATTTAGCGAAGCCCAAAAAGAAAAGCTGTGTCAGTACTACGATGCCAACAAACTTTTGGTCGATTGCCTCAACAGCGGTTGCCGTGTCACCCAAACCACCCGGCAATACATCGAAGATACCCTACTGCTGCCCCTCATCGAAATTGCAAAATACCCAGTGCCCGATGCCATAGCGACTTTGTACCCAAATAAACCGGAGATTGCCCAATGACCACACTTTTAGAACAAGCCTTCCAAGCTGCCCAACAACTCCCTATCAACCTGCAAGACGAACTTGCCCAACAGTTGTTAGAGGATATCGACGACATCCTAGTTTCTCAGCCACGGGACGCCGAGGAAACGGTAGCCTGGAGCGACCTAGAAGCTGAACTCGTTTAAGATGGGATAGTCTTTGGGCCAGGGTGGGCCAACTGCCGTGCAACTTAACCAAGTGATTATTGTGCATAAGGCGGGGAATCGCCTCAGCCAGCAGTGGGCGGAGAAGTGCGCCCACGAGCTAGAAGCCTTGGGCAGTAAGGTATTGCGCGGCCCCAGTGGCCCCAAGGATAATCCCTATCCGGTGTTTTTGGCTTCCGTCAGCCAGCCCATTGACCTGGCGATTGTGTTTGGGGGAGATGGCACCGCCCTCACCGCCGCCCGAAATTTAGCCGCCGAGAATATCCCGATTTTGGCTGTCAACATTGGTGGGCACCTGGGCTTTTTAACCGAAACCTCCGAGCAAATGGACGACACCGAGGCCGTTTGGCAGCGGCTGTTGGAGGATCGGTTTGCGGTGCAGCGGCGGATGATGCTACAAGCCCAAATTTTCCAGGGCAACCGCACCAACCTGGAGCCCATGAGTGATCGATTTCTGGCGCTCAACGAAATGGCCGTCAAACCTGCGGCCTCCGACCGCATGATTACCTCCATCCTAGAAATGGAGATCGACGGCGAAGTGGTGGATCAATACCAGGGCGATGGCCTACTGATTAGCACCCCCACAGGTTCCACAGGCTACACCGTCGCCGCCGGAGGGCCGATTATCCACCCCGGCATGGATGCCCTAGTGGTGACCCCCATTTGTCCCCTCAGCCTCTCTAGTCGCCCAATTGTGCTGCCTCCCGGTTCTGTGGTTAGCGTGTGGCCCCTGGCCGATCCCGACCTCAGCACTAAACTGTGGACGGACGGCGTTTTGGGCACGGCTATTTGGCCCGGTCAGCGGGTGGATGTGCGAATGGCGAACTGTATGGCCCAGTTCATCATCCTGCGGCAAGACTATTCCTACTACGGCACCCTGCGAAACAAGCTGAACTGGGCAGGCACCCGCATTAGTTTTGCCAATAATCATCGTAATTAATTGGAAAATTTTGGGCGGGGCTGGGGTGCTATGCTGCACAACAGTGCATCGGTTCTAGCGGGGATCAGCCGCTGGAGGCAACGGGGAAAGTTCGGTGAAAGTCCGGCGCTGTCCCGCAACTGTGAGGCTTTTGGCGGATACCAGAGGCATAGGGGCGACGCTGATCGTCCCACGCTCGGCATCCAAACACGCTAAGTCAGAATACCCGCCGATGGGCGCACCGTAATGACATCTGCGAGGTACAGATTACTCATGATCAACACTCAAAACACAAATCTCAGTATTAAAGGTATGGTCGCCTTGGGGAGTAGCGGCCTGCTGGCCCTGCTGCTGACCGCCCCAGCCCTGGCCCACCATCCCACGGGCAACCAAACCCCCAGCACCTTCATCGCAGGCTTCCTCTCTGGCTTGGGACACCCCGTCATTGGCCTGGATCACCTGGCCTTTGTGATTGCCGTTGGTCTCCTCGCCGCCACCCGTGTCAAGGGCGTCACCCTGCCCATCGCCTTTGTGATTGCCGCCCTGTTCGGCACCGGAATTCACCTAGCCGAGATTTCCCTCCCCTGGGCCGAGTTCTGGATTTCCGCCTCCGTCCTGGCCATTGGACTGTTGATCGCCCTCGGTAGCCAGATTCCCACCTTGGCCCTGGCTGTGCTGGCAGGTTTCGCCGGAATCTTCCACGGCTACGCCTACGGGGAATCCATCATCGGAGCCACCACCGCCCCGCTGATGGCCTACCTGCTGGGCTTCACCACTATTCAATTAGTGATTGCCCTAGGGGCGTTCTGGATCGGTCGGCGTGGGCTGGAGTTCAAAACGGCTACTGAGGGTCAGCCTTCTTCCCATCTCCGCAAGGCAGGTTGGGCCATTGGCGGCATGGGGCTGGCGCTGACCTACTCCCAAGTTCTGGGTTAATCTAAGTTCGTTTTAAGGTTAGGAGCCCGATACCTTGGAAGCCCTCACCCCCCAGCCCCCTCTCCCCACGGGAGAGGGGAAGCTAGAACTTCAAAGTCCCTTTCTCAAATTGGGAGAGGGATTTAGGGTGAGGGCCAAACTCAGGACAGGCAGTCAATCGAGTGCGCGATCTCCTGATCCTAAAACTCGTCGTTGCTATAGCCGCCGCCCATGGGGGCTTCATTGTCGCGCTTGGAGCCAATTAGCTCTAGGTTATTGACTCGGATAACAGGCTTAGAGCGTCTAGCCCCTGTGTTGCGGTCTTGCCAGTAGTCAAATTTAAGAGTCCCTGTGACTCCAATCAGACTTCCCTTGCGAACATAATTCGCGGCTACCTCCGCCGTCTTATCCCACATCTCCAAGTTGAACCAGTCGGGCTGATCATCCCGTTTAGTTCTACGCCTGACAGCAAGGGTCAAGTTACACACCACACTGCCCGACTCAAAATACTTCACATCGGGGTCGCCCCCAACTCGGCCCACCAGCGTTACCACATTGACACTCATCGCAATCTCACCAACAGCGGCAATCCGCATTGTAGGCCAAAGTTTCTGGGCTGTCAGGTCTCTAGTCCGGTTAGGTGGCCTAGGGATATCTCTATTTTTCTTGGGAATTGAGCCATGGGGCCAATGATGGGACTGGGCCTAGGCTTGGGGAGTTGTCGCCTGCTTTTTCTTCGAGTAATAACAATTGCTTGACTAGACGGGTTGATACGAAACGTAATAGAATCCACATCGGATCTGAGTTGGTTCGTTGTTTTATCTAGCTTGGGGACAGATTGCCTGTGGCTATCTTCGACAGATTTTCTCGCGATATGGGTATTGACCTCGGTACGGCCAATACCCTGGTTTATGTATCTGGAAAAGGGGTTGTCCTCCAAGAGCCCTCCGTGGTGGCCATCGACCAAACGGAAAAGAAACCCCTAGCCGTGGGCGAGGAAGCCAAGCGAATGTTGGGCCGGACTCCCGGTAACGTGATCGCATTGCGCCCCCTACGCGATGGGGTGATTGCCGACTTCGACACCGCTGAGATCATGCTCAAGCACTTCATCCGTCAGGTGCATGAGGGCCGGACGCTGGTCTCTCCCCGAATTGTGATCGGGATTCCCAGCGGCGTCACGGGCGTGGAACGACGGGCGGTGATGGATGCCGCTCAACAGGCCGGGGCGCGGACAGTGTATCTGATTGATGAACCCGTGGCGGCGGCGATTGGGGCAGGTCTGCCTGTGGCCGAACCCACCGGAAACATGATTGTGGACATTGGCGGTGGCACCACCGAAGTGGCCGTCCTCAGTTTGCAGGGCACGGTGCTGAGTGAATCGGTGCGGGTGGCCGGGGATGAACTCAGCGAGTCCATCTCTAGCTACATGAAAAAGGTGCATAACCTGGTGGTGGGGGAACGCACCGCCGAGGAAATCAAGATCACCATCGGTTCCGCCTACCCCAGCCCCAACGACAACGAAATCGCCATGGATGTGCGGGGTCTACACCTGCTGTCTGGTTTGCCCCGGACGGTGACGGTGAAGAGTGCCGAAATTCGTGAAAGCATGGCCGAACCTCTTTCGGTGATTATCGAAGCGGTGAAGCGCACCCTAGAGCGCACTCCCCCTGAACTGGCGGCAGATATTATTGATCGCGGCATTATGCTGGCCGGGGGCGGTGCTCTGCTCAAGGGGCTAGACACCCTGATTAGTCACGAAACGGGCATTGTGGTGCATGTGGCGGCGGATCCGCTGAGCTGTGTGGTGTTGGGCACCGGGCGAGTGCTGGAAAACTTCAGTCAGATGGGACGGGTCTTCAGCGGACGCTCTAGCCTGTAAGTCCTCTCTGTCCTTTTTACCCAGAACTCTATGTTTGCTCTACGCCGCTGGTGGAATCGCCACGCCCTCAAAACGGGAATCGTTGCGCTGGCTATTTCTTCGGCCTGGATGATGCGGGCCACGGAAGGTGTTGCCCTCTACGAAGCCTACCACTGGCTGACGCGCCCCCTACAACCGGGCCTGAACCAGGAACAGGCGTTTGAGAATAGCTATATTCTCGAACTGCAACAGCGCATTGTGGAGCTAGAAAACCAAAACCGGATGCTTCAACAAGTTGACGCCTACGAGGATACCCTCACTCAACCGGGAACTCGTGCCGCTGTCATTGGTCGGGCTGCCGATCATTGGTGGCAGCACCTGATTCTCAATCGAGGTAGCCGCCAAGGGGTAGAGCCGGGGTACATTGTGACCGGGCCAGGGGGGATTGTGGGCCGAGTCGTCGCGGTTTCGCCTAGTACCTCCAGGGTATTGCTGATTAGCGATCCCACCAGTCGTGTGGGGGCTAAGGTAAGCCGCAGTCGGGTGATGGGCGTGGTGCGAGGCCAGTCTAACAACCGCGTCATCATGGAGTTTTTTGAGAAAAACCCCGACGTGAAGGCTGGGGACGTGATTGTCACCTCCTCCTACAGTCGCCTTTTTCCTCGGGATGTGCCCATTGGTCGGGTCGAGTCTATCGATCTCACCAAAAGCCCTGCCCCAGAGGCGACGATTCAGCTATCCTCCCCTCTCTCCATTCTAGAATGGGCCGTCATCCAGCCCTTCGAGCCCTTGGCAGCGGTGGATGAACCGACGATTCCCAACCTAGAGGAAGAGCCGGAGGGTCGGCCATGACGCCCATTGTCGGACGTCGCAAACTGCCGTTCTATCGCCAGTCTTGGTTTCTCAATACCTGGGTAACGGTAGGATCCGTGTTGTTGTGTCTACTGCTGCTTCCCGGTCGCATTCCAGGGATTGAACTACTGGGGGTCGCTCCCCACTGGCTGTTGATTTGGGTCGTGGCCTGGAGCGTGAAGCGCACCGCTTGGCAGGGGGCCATGGCGGGTTTAGTGCTGGGCCTGCTGCAAGATGCCATGACGGCCCCCCAACCCACCCACACCCTGAGCTTAATTGTGGTGGGTGTGCTAACGGCCCGCCTACAAAAGCAGCGCTACCTCCAGGAAGACATCGTCTCCATTGCCCTGATCGTCTTTGCCATGGCGGTGATTGCCGAAACCGTGCTGGCCCTACAAATTAGCTTCAATCAAATGCTATCCAGCGCCTCTCTGTACCCACCGCTGCCTAAAATCTGGCTGTATCACCAGCGTATTGCTCTCAGTTCGGCGATCCTCAGCAGTTTGTGGGCACCAGCGCTTTACTATCCCCTCAACCGCTGGTGGGATAAACACGCAAGCGGCTATTCCTCCGATACCTAGCCCAACGGAGGATCGCTAGGGAAACCTTAGGGAAACCTAACGACGGCCCAGCATCACCTGCTGCTGTAGGCGCTGAGCCACTGTCCACAGATCAGGCATCAGGTGGGTGGGGCGAAAGCTTTGCAGATAGCTGGGGCTACGAATGCCACAGGTGACGGCCACGGTCTCAAGGCCGAGGGCTTGTCCGGCCATAATGTCTGCTTCGGTGTCACCAATCATCCAGGCGTGTTTGAGGTTGTAGCCCTGGCGCTTTTGGGCCGCAATGGCCGTCTGAAGCCGCTCAATTTTGTGATGGGCCTGGTTTTGGTAGACCGCCTGGTCGGTGGGCATCCCATACAAATCGCTGATAGCCCAATCGAGGTCGTGTTGGGCCAAAAACTGCATCACCTGATCCGGCGGACGCAGGGTAACCAGTACCACCCGCACACCACACTGCTGGAATATCGAGAGACCTGCGTAGGCATTGGCCTGGATCTGGTCGTGGCTGAGCAGGTGAGGATGGTTGACCAAGCCACTTACCAGATCGAGAAACCTATCAATCTGTGGCCCTTCCAGGCCAGACCAGTGGGCAATCTGGCGGTCGGGCACACGGTTTTGCTTAAACGTCCAAAACTGAGCCTTGGAAAGATAACGGATGCAGCCCTCGCCCCCATGGGCCAAGGTCTGCATCTGCTCCAATCCCCGGCAGTAGGTCATGTAGTACCGCTCGGAAACATCGACGATGGGGCCATCAAAATCGCAAAAAATGGTAGATCGGGTCATCGTGGATAAGCCCCCGGCATGGGGTGGGCTGATTAGGGGATGGGTACGGAGCCGCCCCAAAGGGGTTTCTTAAGAATTCCTTTACAAAGCTCAAAGTTTATTTACTCTAGCAGCCCATCCCTGAAATGGCCACTCGGAGAAGACCACTCGATGATAGTGGCCCAATCCACGATTCCCTAGCCGCGCCCTTCGAGGCCGCAGGCATCTTTGGCATCGACAATGACGATGGCAAGAGAATGTAGATTTGCAGTTTCCTCGGACAACACCCTAACGGGGACGACCAAATTTCTGCACCCAATAGGGTCGCCCGGACGCCGAGACAACGTGAGCAACGCCTAGTTCGGTGTAGTTGGGGTTCAAGATGTTTTGGCGATGTCCGGGGCTTTCCATCCAACTCCTCATCTCGACTTTATCCAATTAGGCAGCATGGCAAAGTAACTCGGCCCAGATGTCGAAGATAGGGCGCGGGACTTTAACGTACTCAAGGTCATCTTGCGATGTCTGAAAAAGCCGAGAGGCCCATAGATAGCGCCGGACAAAGGCCAAGGCATCAGCAAAGGTCGGGTGTTGCTTGATGTACCAGGCGGTATGAGGTAGGGGGAAGGTAAATTGGGGGTGCAGGCGCTGGGTGAGGAGCACGACGAGGGAGAAGAGTGAGAGCAGGGCCGGTGTAGTGCGTAGGATTGCTAAGTCAGACCACTGTCGCTG
>NZ_JACJRS010000015.1 GCF_014697375.1 Phormidium sp. FACHB-1136 | reverse complement strand
GTGGCCAAAGACTTCAAATCTACGATGTCCATTGTCTTTGATGATGCCCTGCCACAATGGAACTACACTGCCGTCCCAGAAGTACAGGTTATTTAATCCACATTCCTTAGAAATAGTACGAACTTACCTATGGGTGCATCGACTCCTCCCCCCAAACGACTGCTTGATCAAGTGCGGGATGCCATTCGGCTAAAGCACTACTTTTACCGCATGGAGCAGATCTATGTGCAGTGGATTCGTCGGTACATCCTGTTTCACAATAAGCGCCACCCGAATCAAATGGGGGTGCCGGAGATAGAGGCGTTTCTGGCCCATCTAGCAGTGTAGGAGCACGTAGCGGCCTCTACATTCCAGGGCTAATCCGCCAACTGTTGGGCCAGGGCTTGGTGACGGTGTAGGAGATCGGTGCCATCCAGGGTCAGCAGACCATCGGGGCTGAGGACGGTTTTGCCGTGGATGACGCTGTAGTCTACCCGGTCGATGGGGCAGAAAATCAGTGCCGCCACGGGGTCGTAGGCGCTGCCGGAGAGGGTAAGGCGATCTAGGCTAATGGCGACAAAATCAGCGGCCATGCCGGGGGCAAGGGCACCAATGTCGTCTCGGCCTAGCACCCGTGCGCCGCCGAGGGTAGCCAGTTCCAGGGCTTCGCGGGCGGTGAGGGCACTGGCGTCTTCCTCCCGCACCCGTGCCATTAGGAACGCAAGGCGGGCCTCCCCTAGCAGGTGGCTACCGTCGTTGGAGGCGGATCCATCCACCCCTAGCCCCACGGGTACGTTATGGTTCAGCATTTTGCGGATGGGGGCCATGCCGCTGGCCAGTCGCATGTTGCTACAGGGGCAGTGGGCCACGCCTGTTCCAGTTTGGCCAAAGCTGTGGATGGCCCGGTCGTCGAGCTTGACGCAGTGGGCGTGCCACACATCTTCCCCCAGCCAGCCCACGGAGGCCGCGTAGTCTCCCGGTGTGAGGCCGAAGGTTTGCAGGCTGTAGTCCACATCGCTGTTGTTCTCCGCCAGGTGGGTGTGCAACCGCACCCCAGGGTAGGAACGGGCCAGGGCGGCGGATTCCTTCATCAGGTCGGGGGAGACACTGAAGGGGGAACAGGGAGCCAGGGTGATGCGTACCATGGCATGGCGCTGGTTGTCGTGGTACTGCTCGATCAAGCGCTGGGAGTCCTTCAAAATCGCGGCTTCGTCCTCTACGAGGGAATCTGGCGGCAGACCGCCCTTACTTTGGCCCACGCTCATGCTGCCCCGGCTGGCGTGGAACCGGAGGCCGATTTCCTGCACGGCTTCGATTTCGTCGTCTAGCTGGCAACCGTTGGGAAAGAGATAAAGGTGGTCGCTGGCGGTGGTGCAGCCGGAATAGATCAGCTCCGCCGCCGCCACTTGGGCACTGAGGCGAATCGCCTCCGGCGTCAGGCGTTGCCAGAGGGGATAGAGGGAGCTAAGCCAGTTGAACAGGGCGGAATTTTGGGCACCGGGCACCACCCGCGTGAGGGTCTGGAAAAAGTGGTGGTGGGTGTTCACTAATCCGGGCAGTACTAGGTGATTCTCCAGATCCATCACCCGATCCGCCGTTTGGGGCAGGGCGTCCGTTGGCCCCACCTGCTCGATGACGTGATCGCGAATGAACAACCCGCCGCCGCGAATCTCCCGCCGCTGGCCGTCCATGGTGATTAGCGTGTGGCAGTTCTTGACGAGCAGCGTGGTCATGGGCAGGTCATCCTCGCACAGCGGTAATTCAACGACTATCACACTCCCGTCCTAGGCCACATTCCCCTAGGACTCGGCGGGACTGTCAGGAGTATCGACTATAGTAGGCTGAAGCCGGGGCTAGGATAGCGTCCTACAATACCGACATGGCTTCCTTGGTTGGCTTCGGTTATTGCCCTGTTCTCCCCTGCCGCTGCACCCACTCAGCCACGCCATCGGCCATGGTTTCCGCCAGTTGGGCCTGGGCTTGGGGGTCAACGATCCATTCAAACTCGGTGGGGTTGATCATAAAGCCCAGTTCCAGCAGCACCGAGGGGGCAACGTGGGGGCGGGTGAGGGCGAGGTTGTTCCAAAACACGCCGTAGGAAGGTCGGTCTAGCTCAGTGACCAGGTAATCATGCAAAAACTGGGCTAGGTCGTGGGCCTGGGCATGGAACCAAAACATGCCAATTCCAGCCGTGTTGAGGGCATCGCCGCTGTCGGGCAGGGCGTTGTAGTGGATGCTGAGGGCGAGGGTGGGCTGGTCGCGGTTGATTTGGGCGGCGCGGTCGTTGGGGCCGCTGGTGCTGTCGTCGGTGCGGGTCATGATGACGGTGGCTCCCCGCCGTTCTAGGGCTGCTTGCAACAGCAGGGATACATCCAAATTGACGGTCTTTTCGGGGATGCCATTGGGGCCGCGTGCCCCCAGTTCGTCGCCGCCATGGCCGGGATCAATCAAAATCGTGGTGCCCTGGAGGGGTAGGCGACCCAGGCGAGGGGGATGCTTGAGGGACAGAATCAGGGTGGTGCCTTCGTAGCGCAGGTTGTAGCCCCACTGCTGATCGGTGGCAAAGTGGAAGGTGTATTCCGCCTGGTTGGGCAGAATCGGTTGCCAGTCGAGCCGTTCAATTAGGCCATCGTTGCCGACGAAGATGGTGTCGGTTTGGGGAGTGGTGTTGTGCAGCGTCAGGGTGAAGGTCTCCCCGGTTTGGTAAACGCTGACGGGAACGGGCACCTGCAACGGGAAGGAAACCTCCGTCCAGTCGCCCACCTGGCGAGAGGTGATGCCGCGAATGAGGGAGTGCGGTGGCGCACCACTGGGGACGAGTTGGGTTTCACTGGTGCGAATCCAGCCACCATAGTCGAGCCGTAGCCAGTCGCCCTCCCGTCCGGTAATTTGGGCGCGGGTACCCTGGGGCAGGGGTGTGAGGCGAGAATAGTCGGTGCTGGGGCCAGTGCGGGCCACCCCGGCAGCGGCGGTCACTTCGGCCACTTCAATTTGATTGGATGCAAGGAGGCTGACCTGCCCAGGGGCGCTGACGGTTTCCGTGCGGCCTTGGTACACCAGACGATAGGTGGGTTGGCCCAGGTTGCCCGTCCGATCCGTCGTCAGGCAACCCCGGTAGACCATGGGGCCATCTAAATCCACGGGATTGTTTTGATCCACCAAGACCGCCGCATTGCTGGGCAACTGGCTGGTCGCCTGGGGCAGCAGGGTTATGGGTTGGTTGGCTAATTGGGCTGTGACCATCGCTGAGGCGGGGCCAATGGCTGAGAGACAGATCAACTCATCGGGCTGACGGGTTACGTTGACCTGGGGCCAAAGGGAATCGACCACAAAACCGGGTGGGTCGGGCAGGGTGGGGCCACTGGGCACACGGGTAATGATGAGATCCAGCGTTTGGCCCCCTTGGGTTAGGGTGAATTGGTTGGGGCCAAGTTCTAGCGGCAGGCTGGGGGCAAAATGTCCGGCGGGGCTGCGGTTGTCAATGGGAACGCCGTTAATGAACATAGGCTGACTGGGGTCGGCGGTGCCAATGAAAAAAATCTGCGCCGCCGTGGTTTGGTGATTGGCCGGGGGATACACCACTTGGATCGATGACTGCGCCATCGCCACCTCCGCCATGCCAACCCCTGCCACCATGCCCAGCGTTGCCGCCCATCCCCAGGACCATGCCATACCTGTTTCCCCTCCTCCTTCGCTCACTTCAGCGCCAGTGCCTTTATCAGTACATTGATGAAGATGTTTGAAAAGTCCTATGGGCTGTAGCAAACGTGGAGATCCCCCTAAATCCCCCTTAAGAAGGGGGACGTTAATACCCCCCTTTTTAAGGGGGGCAGGGGGGATCGGCAGGTGACTAAAGCTCCAGCAGATCGCTGTTCAAACGCCCTCTTAAGCGTTGCGTTTAGGCGCTCATGGATACCGACGCCAGTCCATCCCTAGAGTTCGCCACAGTCTGCAATCACCACAGGCTGGGAGGTTTGGCCGCTACGGCTACCTACTTGTTCCATGGTTTCAACGACATCCATCCCTTCGACGACGCTGCCGAAAACGACGTGCTTGCCATCTAGCCAGGGCGTGGATACGGTGGTGAGGAAAAACTGTGAGCCGTTGGTGTTGGGGCCAGCGTTGGCCATGCTCAGCAGTCCAGGGCTCGTGTGCTTGAGGGTAAAGTTTTCGTCGGCAAATTTGGCTCCGTAGATCGACTCGCCCCCAGTGCCATTGCCACGGGTGAAGTCGCCCCCTTGGCACATAAATTCGGGGATGATGCGATGGAAACTCGATCCTTTGAAGTGCAGGGGTTTGCCAGCGGTGCCCATGCCTTTTTCTCCGGTACACAGCGCCCGGAAGTTCTCGGCGGTTTTGGGGGCAACATCAGCCCGCAATTCCATCACAATGCGGCCAGCGGGGGTGCCGCCAATGGTGATATCAAAAAAAACCTTGGGATTGGTGGAGTCTGTCATGGGTTCGTTCAATTCGTTCAGGGATGGGTATGAGTCAGGATCACGGGGTGTAGGCCGAAGACCATGGAGCCATACCCACCGAGCCTAGGGCATGGGGTAGGGCGCAACGGTATGTCATCGGCTTAGGGTAGCACCCCCGTTGGCATTATCCCGCATCCTCGCGGCGTTTCCATGGGCGATGCCCCTAGCGCATGGATGGGGTGAGAAATTAAGAAATTCTACCGCTTGTGGGCGGGGCCATTGTTGGCAGGGGTTTTCCGGTACTGTTTAACTGGATGCGCCTGAACTCGGTTTGCCTGTCCTGGATTCGCTTGAACTAGATTCGACCATTCGGATCAGCGTATCGTTGGAATCTAGCCTTTTGAAACGTTTGGATTAGCGTATCGTTGCCGCCCATTAGTCACCATGGCCTCCCTGCGATCTACTGTTACCGTCCTAGCCACCTGCACCCTTAGCGCTGCCGCCCTAGGCCATCTCGCCTTCCCAGCCTCAGCCCTAGCGGAGGAAGCCCTAGAAGCTCCGGTTTTCCCGATTCCCGACCAGCTTCCAGCCAATGCCACCCTCACCCTCGATGGGGCATCCAGTATGGTGCTGGTCAACCAAGGGTTTCAGCAGCGGATGCTAGAGCGGTTTCCCGACCTGACCATTCAACTGAACACCAGCGATGCCAATACGGCCCTCGAAAATCTGCGGCGGGGAGAAGCCGATGTGGTCGCCCTAGGGCGTCGTCTGACGGAGGAGGAACGGGCGCAGGGTTTGGTGGAGGTGCCGATCAGCCGCGAGAAAATTGCGCTGATTGTGGGGCCGCAAAACCCCTTTAGCGGTGGCCTCACCCTCGATCACCTCGCCCCGATCTTCTATGGCGAGATCAACAACTGGGCGGCGTTGGGTGGCCCTGATCTTCCCCTCCGGTTTGTGGATCGGCCCGCCAGCAGCGATACCCGACAAGCGCTAGGGCAATATCCCGGTTTTGCGGAAAAAGGGCTGAACCCTGGCCCCACCGTGACCCCCGTGACAGAGGACAGCACTGATGCCGTGATCGCTGCCTTGGGCAATGATGGCCTGGGCTATGCGGTGGTATCCCAGGTGCAAGGCCGAGGGGATGTGCGTCTGCTAAGCGTGGATGGGGTGCCGCCTACCGATGGCCGCTATCCCTACTCTCAGCCCCGCCTCTACGTCTACAACGGCAACAACCCCAGCCCCTCGGCCCTAGCCTTTTTGGGCATGGTGAATACCCCAGCCAACCTCACCCCGCCGCCCGTCATAGCCATGGCTACCCCCGCATCCGAGGGCTCCGTGGCGGAGACCCCAATCAGGGCCACCCCAGCGGCTATCGATCCGACCATTGCGGCCCCCGTAGAGGCTGAAGTCAATGCCCTTGACTCCCCAACCGCCCCCAACCCAGTGACCAGTAATGCCGCCCAACCTCGCCCCTGGGCAGAGCGGGAACAGGCATGGGGGTGGCTGGTGGCTATTCCGCTGTTGGGGGGGCTGCTGTGGTGGTTGCTGCAACGTCAAACCCAGCAAACCGCCGTGGCCATGGCCCCTCAGCCAGAACCCACCGGACGCCTGGTGCTTACCCCGCGCCACTGTCGCCGTGCCTACGCCTATTGGGAAGTGCCCGACGAACTGCGGGCCAAGCAGCGGGAACGGGGTGGACGTGCTCTAACCCTACGGCTTTTAGACGTCACCGACCGCGATGTGGAACGCCACCCCCCCAACCGGATTGACCAGTTCCCTGTTACGGAAGAGCAGCAGGATCTACACATCCCCATTCCCGCCGATGACCGATCTTACCTAGCAGAATTAGGCTATGTCACCCAGGAAAACCACTGGC
This sequence comes from Phormidium sp. FACHB-1136, assembly GCF_014697375.1. Lineage (GTDB taxonomy): Bacteria > Cyanobacteriota > Cyanobacteriia > Phormidesmidales > Phormidesmidaceae > Nodosilinea. The sequence goes on along the minus strand of NZ_JACJRS010000015.1, from coordinate 68,526 downwards.
TCCCCCTCACTAAATCGGCAGCGGTGCATGTACCCGCCTGTGCCGTAGCCCCCGATTCCGCCTCGGCTGCGGCAGGAGGAGGCTAGTACAGTGTCAAGACTAAGAATTAGGGATCCGACAGGCTCAGCCCGAACGTGCCGTTTACGGTCGTCCTGAGCCGTGAGCTATGAGCTTGTCGAATAGTCGAACCGTCGAAGGGCTTTGAGGATATCTGCAACCCTAAATAACCCTGACAAACCACTAGGCATCTGTATTAATGTCAAATTCATGTTAAGCCTATCCACCTTAGTCTAATAGGCGGCGGGAAAGCCCTAGGGGTGGGGTGGGATTAGGGACAGCAAAAAAATCCCGAAGCCCATGCAATTTTTGAAGGTAAACAGCCCATAATAGGGGTCGGACAACAGAAGGGAGCGCAAACCATGCCAAGAACGCCCAGTGAATACGTGATTCACATGCTGTTTGATGGGGGCCATCACGAAGAAGTGCGCTTCTCCTCCATCCAAGACTTTCAGAAATGGTACAGCGGCGAACTGATGCCGAAAGCCGCGTCCGACGAATTTATTACCGTGCCCCTGCCCAAGGTCAATCCGGGCGAGTATATGGTGATCCGGCCCTCCCGCCTTGCCGCCATTCGGGTGGAACCCGTCTTCAGTTCCAGCGTCGAACGATATTAGCGGGTCTCTCGGTAGGCAAAGACGTGATGGGTATAGATCGGTTGAATCGTCGAGCCGTGGGGTTAGGACGATTGGTGCTGGGTGGGCTGCTAGCATTGCTAGCGGCTCAGGGGTCTAGCTTGGCCATGGACAGGGGTCAGGCGATCCGTGGGTTTTCGTCCATGGGAGAACGGCTCGGCCCAGCCAGCGCAAGTGATGTTTTGGCCCAGGCTACGGTTGTCCCCAATCCGGTGCCCATGGTACCCCTGCAACCCGTCCCCACAGCAGAAATGGCCGATTTTTGGGCCACGGTGCATCTGCCCCAGGATCGTCGCCCCCTGTTGCAAGCCATTCAGCACAGCCTTACCTACCTGGCGACCCCCAAGGCCGCTACGGACTACCAGGCCCAACTCACACCGGGCATTACCCAGGAACGGGTGACCCGCAGCCTGCGCCGCCTGCGCCAGTTGGTGCAAAATAGCCCCAACGATGCCGCCTTCCAAGCGGCCCTAGCGCGGGAGTTTGTGCTGTACCAATCCACAGGGCGAGATGGCGAGGGCACCGTGGGCTTTACAGGCTATTTCGAGCCTTACTTTGCCGCCAGCCCCGTCCCCACCGCCGAATTTCGCTATCCCCTCTATCGTCGCCCCGCCGATTTAGACACCTGGCCGACCCCACATCCTACCCGCCTAGAGCTAGAAGGAATCGACGGGTTGCAGGGGAGTCGGGGGCCATTGCAAGGGCTGGAGCTGGTGTGGCTGGCGAGTCGTTTAGAGGCTTTCCTGGTGCAGGTGCAGGGTTCCGCCAAGCTGGGCCTCACCGATGGCCGCGTGATGACCGTGGGCTATGCCGGACATACGGACTATCCCTACACCAGCATTGGCCGCGCCCTGGTGGAGGACGGCAAAATCGCCGCCGAGGATCTATCCCTGCCCAATCTGCTGGCCTACTTCGAGGCCCACCCCGACGAACTCGACACCTACATTCCCAAAAACGAGCGGTTTATTTTCTTTCGAGCCACCGATGGCGGGCCACCCACGGGCAGTCTCAGCGTTCCCGTCACCGCTGGCCACTCCATCGCCACCGACAAAACCCTAATGCCGCCCGGAGCCATGGCGATCATCCAAGCGCCCCTGCCCCAACGCACCCCCAGCGGCGATTGGGACAGCCAACCCACCACCCGCCTCGTGCTGGATCAAGACACGGGCGGCGCGATCATCGGCCCCGGTCGGGTGGATCTCTTTGTCGGATCTGGCCCCGAAGCGGGCGAACTGGCGGGCCGCATCAACACCCCTGGCCACCTCTATTACCTGCTGCTCAGACTATAGCTCCTGAAACCATCCAGGGCAGCGGGCGGGGTGGGAGCGGAAAGGGATGTAGGCGTTAGATAGGTTAGATATCCGCCAGTGCTTTGCCGTCGGGGTCTTCCAGGACGAATCCCGCATCACGGATCATGTCGAAATCGGCCTGGGCGGCTTGGCCGGGGGTGGTGAGGTAGTCGCCGATGAAGATGGAGTTGGCGGCATAGAGCCCTAGGGGTTGCAGTTGGCGCAGTTGGACTTCTCGGCCCCCGGCAATGCGGATTTCTTGGCTGGGCAGCAGCAGCCGAAACAGGCTGAGAATGCGCAAACACTGACGCGGGGTGAGTTCCTGACGGCCTTCAAAGGGGGTGCCGGGGATGGGAATGAGGAAATTGAGGGGAACGCTGGTGACGTTGATCTGGCGTAGGGTCAGGGCCATGTCGATGATGTCGTCGTGGCTTTCGCCCATGCCAAAGATACCGCCAGAGCAGGTGGTGATGCCCGCCGATTGCACCGCCCGCAGGGTGTCCATCCGGTCTTGGAAGGTGTGGGTGGTGCAGATGTCTTCGTGGTGGGCCTCGGAGGTATTGAGGTTGTGGTTCACCCGATCTACCCCGGCTTCGGCGAGCTGTTGGGTTTGCTGTTCATCCAGAAGGCCCAGGCAGGCGCAGAGTTTCATCGGGTAGCGGGCTTTCACCTGGCGTACGGTGTCGAGCACTTGGCTAAACACCCGCTCCGAGGGAGACCGCCCAGAAATGACCATACAGAAGGTGCCCGCCTTGAGACTGTGAGCCCGTTCGGCAGCGGCTAGGATTTGATCCTGGGCCATGAAGGGATATTTTTCGATATCGGCGCTGGAAATTTTGGACTGGGAGCAGTAGTGGCAATCTTCGGGACAGAGGCCGCTTTGGGCATTCAGCAAAAAGTGTAGCCGCACCCGATTGCCCCAGTGGTGCCGCCGCACCCGATACACCGCCGCCAGCAGTTCTAGTAACTCCTCATCCGCCGAGGCCAGCACCCGGTGGGCATCGTCCCGACTGATAACGTCCCCAGCCAAGGATTGATCTGCCAGGGCAAACCAGGGGGAAACGGTCGAGGGGGCGAGGTCAACAGCGGACAGAGGCGCAACGGTCATCGAACGGAATTCCTTGAGGTGAGGGAGGGAAGGGAAGGGGGAGACTAGGATGGATTATCTAAGATTCGCACGTCTACGGTGCTGGTATTGAAGTTATAGAGATCGCCATCAAGTTCAATGGGCGTCCCTACCTTCACCTTGCTGTTGCCAAACACCGGGCCAGTGTCGGTAATTTGCGCCTCTCCCTCCAGAGTGATCAGCATGTCGATGGTGTAGTTGAGTTCTGGGCGCGGGTCGGGCATGGCAAGGACACTGCCATCGGGTTGGGGCACGGTGGTGGATCGAGATAGCCGCTGCACAGACTTCACCTTGACCTGTCCGTAGGGCTGGTTACGGATAATAATGTTGACGGTCTCAGCGTTTTGGATGGAGTTAAACAACTGATCGGGATTGGAGGACGACAGCCCCCGCACCATTAAATCCACCTCGACGGGCCGCATCGTTGCCCCCACCTGGGCCACCGACCCAGACGTTCCGGGGTAGAGGAAAATGCCACCTAGCACCATCAAAATAATCAGCGCGGCTCCCACGTCGAGCAGGCTGACTTTGCCAAATAGGCGTCCTTTGGAGTCGATGATTGTCATGGTGATGGGTGCCCCTCTGGGCCTAGAACAGGATAGGAACGAAGGCATCAGCCCATGGGCCAAGCCGATACCATTGAAGCATAGGCCAGCCCCTCTGTGTTGCCTTGCGGTGGGAACTGGCACTTCTCCGGCGATTGATGCGTCTGGGGAACGAAATGGGCATCCTGATATTACGTTGATAGGGCACACCTCCCATGTTTTTAAGACTTACCACCGCTTCGCGCACCCTTGTGCGCTACCTATATCGACGGGGTCTCTACGTTGTGATGGCGCTGGTGTTGGCGATGGGGATTGGGCTGGCCACCCCCACGCCCTCCCAGGCCAACTTGCTGGAGTTGCTGTTCCAGGGGGTTCGATACATCCAGCTCAGTAATATGTCCGACCGGGACGAGGTGGCTTTGGGGAGCCAAATTGACCAGCAGCTCAAGGCCCAAGGGGTGACCATCTATCGCGGCAACCCCGCCATTAACGAGTATGTGAATGCCGTTGGGCAACGCCTCGCCGCCACCAGTGATCGGCCCCAAATCCCCTATACCTTCCAGGTGGTGGCCGATGACAGCATTAATGCCTTTGCCACCACGGGCGGATTTGTCTATATTCAAACCGGACTGCTTCGCGCCGCCGCCAACGAAGCCGAACTGGCCGGGGTGATGGCCCACGAAATTGGCCACATTACCGGACGCCATGTGATTAATCGAATGCAGCAGGCCGCCATCGCCAACGGCATTGCTGGAGCCCTGCGGGTGCGCCAGGATACCCTGGTGAATCTGGGGATGCAGTTGGCCCTGGAATTGCCCAACAGTCGCGAGGCTGAATACGACGCCGACCGACGGGGCTTTGTCAACATGGGGCGAGCAGGCTACGACACCACCGGGTTCATTACCTTCATGCAAACCCTGGAACGTCGAGGCGGCACCCCACCGGAGTTCCTTAGCAGCCACCCCAATCCCGGCAACCGCGTCAGCAACCTTCAGGCCATGCACAACGAAGGCACCTTTGCCGCCAACGCTGGCGTGGGCACCGATGCCGCCGCCTACCAAGCGATCATTCGCGGCCTGTAGTCCTCCCCATCAGCAAAAGCCCCTAGGTCAGCAACGACGCTAGGGGCTAAGGCTCAGCCATGGTGAGGCTGAGGGGGATCTGGGATTAATTCGCTGAGAAGATCATGCTGCCGCTGTCATACATCAGCTCGATAATCAGTTGGCCATCCCGGAAGAAGTAGCTGTTAGCGCTATCCAAACCCCGCAGGAAGGCGGCGTCGGAGGAACCCTCGGCACAGGCCATGCGGGTGGTAGCTACCCCGGTGATGTTGATGCGGTTGTCGGCGGTGGTGGCAAAGCTGCCCCGCCCCCGGTTGCAGTCGGCCTGCACGACGACGCCACCATCATCCATGAACTCAATCGTGTAGCTTTCGGGGTTGTTGGGAACGGTTTGGGAACCGTCGTTCATTTGGATTTGCTGGAGCTTCCAGACACGACCCACCAACGAGGGAGTCGCCGATTCCTGGAACCGCATGGTGCCGCTGTCAAAGGCCAAATCAATAAAGAGTTGGCCATCCTGGAAGAAGAACAGGTTGGCGTTGCTGAGAGATTGGGTGAAGTCACCACCGATGGAACCCTCGGGACAGGCGGCTAGGGTAGTGGCAATGGGATCGACGCTAAGGCGGCCAGGTTCGGGCACGGTAAAGCTGCCCCGGCCCCGGTTGCAGTCAGCCCGCACGGCCATGGAACCATCGTCCATAAACTCGACGGTGTAGTTTTCTGGGGGCTCAGCCACTAAGCGTTTGCCGTCGTTGAACTGAATGTCCTGGAGTTCCCAGACGCGGCCCGTGAGCGATACCGTGGCGGAGGGAGAGAATTGCATGGTGCCACTACCGTAGGCGAGGTCAATGAACATATCGTCGCCCTCGAAGAAGAGCATGTTGGCATTGCTCAGACCTTGCAGGAATCGGGTGTCGATGGATCCCTCAGGGCAGGCGGCGGTGGTGGTGGGGCCGAGGGTGATGGTAATGCGGCCATCCACCAGGTTGAAGGCTCCGGCGGCGCGGTTGCAATCGGCCTGGATGAACACTTCCCCAACCTCCGTAAATTCTACGGTGTAGTTCTGGGGCGGATTGGGCACAAAGAGCGCACCATCATTCATCTGGATTTGCTGAAGTTCCCAGACGGTGCCGACGAGGGCATCCTGTTCATCCAGGCTAACGGGCACCATACAGGCCGTCCCCATCCAAGCGACGGAAGCGGTTACAAAAGCGGCGGTACGAAAGGCGTTCATGGATTTATTTACCAAATTTGACTCGAAAGACAGGGACTCAAAACCAGGTCTGTGACGAGGTTGGACAGGTAGACCCGCCAACGGAAACCGTACACAACTCACACCAAAGCTGCTCTCTATGGTGACAGAGCTAGATCGATTCAGACAACCTATTGTCAAAAAACGTGAGTTTTTCAGGATTTCGCCAAATTTTCCGATGACTTGCTGGCCGTTGAGCATTCCCCCTAGCCCGTGAGCCAACGGCCCAGATTTTTGCATCAAGAAATGGCTGGCGCACTTTAGCGGAAAACTCTTTCAGGAGTTGATGATCGCGCATTTCCATGCTGTTTGTCGTCTTACTTAACGCAGACTTGGGACCGCAGAACGAGCAGAACGACCCAGAGCGGAGGCCCCCAACGGGTTTTATTCTGGTGTGGCTTGGCCCTGCCATCCGTCTACGGCGTAGATGTCGCGCCCTTGACCGAGGGCAAAGCGGAGGGAGTGGGGGAGGTCTTTGCTGGAGGCCGTAATGAAAATGAGGAGGCCCGTCAAGGTCATCACTCCGGCGAGGCCAAAGATGCCGCGATAGCTGAGGGCATCGGCGATGGTTCCAAAAACGGGGCCAGCCAGGGCAATACCCACATCAAACCCCACCATGGCAAGGCCAAAGGTGCGGCCTCGGTCGGCGGGGCTGGATCGGTCGCCCATCAAGGCGGCAATCATGGGAATCAGTGTCCCGGCCCCAAAGCCCTGGATTACCCCAGCCAACAGAAACAGGGGAGCGCTATTGGCCAGCCAAAAGATCCCCATAGCGAGGCTATAGATCAGCAGACTGGCGGTGATGAATCGTCCCCGTCCGTAGCGGTCGGAGGCTCGGCCCACCACCAGTCGAGAGGTAAAACTGGCCACGGCGGAGGCGGCGTAGATCAGGCCGACGTTCAGCGCTAACCCAGCCTCGCGCACGTAGAGGGGCACAAAGGTGCTCAGGGTGCCAAAGGCCAGACCGACCAGCAGTAAAATCATGGCTGGGGTGCGCACCCGACCTGACCAAAGTTGGCTCCAAAAGGCAGTATCAGCGGTCTTGGCCTGTCCCGCACCGGGGCGGTAGGGTTCCTCTAGGCGCAGCACCAGGAACAGGCCCAGGAATCCCAGAATCCCCATTACCAAAAACGCCACCCGAAAGCCTGAAGCTTCGTACAAAAAGCCCCCCAGCGCTGGCCCTAGGGCAAGGCCGAGGGGATTCACGAGGGTCATATAACCAATCAGTTCGCCACGATTGGCAGGGGGAGCCAGATCCACGACCAGGGCGCTGTAGGCCACCACAAAGGCGGCAATGCTGAGACCGTGGAAGGCCCGAATGGCGATGAGGGCGAGGATAGACCCATCCACGGTTAGCCTCCATGCCCCCAGGGAAATCGGAAACTGGAGGTGGGGCAGCATTTGCACCAGTAAGTAGCCAAAGGGAGCCAGGGCCACGGCGATGAGGCCAATGATCATCACCAGCTTGCGGCCACGGGTATCCGCCAAACGAGCCAGGGCCGGACGCGCCACCAACAGCCCAATGGCAAAGGAGGCCATCACAATACCGATTTGCTGGCCGCTGCCGCCCAGGGTTTCGATGAACAGGGGCAGGGTGGGCAATAGCCCCGCCAACCCCGACCAAAAGCACAGCCCTGCGGCAAACAAGATGGCTAAATTGGCCCGCACCGATGGGCTAAAGGTGGAAAAAATAGTCACGCTGGAAGGCTCCCCGATGAGATGATCACGCCCTGGGGCAAGGGTGCCCCATCTCTTAATGTAAACAAATGTTTAGGAGAATGGCTGGATTACAGAAAACGACTCTTGGCCCTAGATTATCCGGATTTGCCTCGCCGGATTGGGTAGTCACGCAGTAGGCTACAGGGGGGCCTCTGGTTTGTCCTCAGTGGATTCTAGGGAACCTCCCCCAGCTTGCCCAAAGCTTGCGTTTAATAATGAACCTACGCCATAAAACGCTGCTGTTGACGACGGTTCCCCTGCTGGGGTTTCTGGTGCTTGTCTATGCCAGTCTATCCGTGGTTTTGCAGCGTAGCTATCACCGCCTAGAGCAAGAGGACGCCCAGCGCAATGTGCAGCGGGTGGAGGAAGCTGCGATCAGCGATCTGAACCAGTTGCATAGTGTCACGGAGGACTGGGCCGTCCGGGATGACACCTATCAATTTATTCGGGACGGCAACGCCGCCTACGTGGCCTCCAACTTTCAAAAGTACGCCTTTGAAAGCCTGAGGATCAATCTCATCGTGCTGGTGAACACCCAGGGCGAGGTGATCTATAGCAACGCCTACAACTTGGAACAGGGCGAGTTTGCCCCCGTTCCCCCCGGCATCCTGGCCCAACTGGAGGCGGATAGTCCATTGCTGAAGTTTCCCCATGTGGCCTATCACCACCAGGGGTTGATGCGCGTGGATGACCACCTGATCCTAGCGGTGGTGGAGCCAATTTTGCGGAGTGACGCCACCGGGCCACCCAGGGGAGCCATACTCATAGGCCGCTATCTCAATTCGTCGGTGGAGGCGGATCTAATCCGTCGCACCCAGGTGAGTTTCACCGTTCACCCAGACCTAGACGCGATAGATCTTGCCGCAGGGGCGGATCTGGGCAACCGGGGTCATCTGGGCAACCGGGGTCATCTAGACAAGCTGGGGCTGAACAATCCGGGGCAGGCCCATAACATACCAGCCATTCTGGATCCGTTGATGGCCGAAGCCGCTGCACGCCTTGCCGCCAACCGAGTCCAGACACCGACCCTAGGACGCACCCCATCCCCCACGCGGCTAACCGCTCAGGATCACACCTTGCTCAAGGGCTATGCCCTGTGGCCCAATATCTACGGCCAACCCCAGGCGCTCCTAGAGGTGAACCTCCCCCGTGATATCTATCGACAAGGACAACTCAGCCGCCAAACCCTGGGGCTGGCGCTGCTAGGAGCCTGTGTGATTTCCACCGGAGCCATTTTGCTGCTGCTGGATCGGGTGATTTTGCGGCGCATGGTGACCCTCAGCCAGGAGGTGGAGCACATTGGCCAAACCAACGACCTCACCCAGCGGGTGGCGGTGCAGGGGGAGGACGAACTCAGCCACCTGAGCCAGCGGGTGAACGCCATGTTGGATGAGATTCAGGAGAGTTCTAAAAAGCTGCAAGCAGAGCAACAGCGGGCTGAAAACCTGCTGCTGAACATCCTGCCAGAGCCCATCGCCGACGAGTTGATGCACACCAGCACCTCGGTGCCCCAGCACTTTGATGAGGTGACCATTCTCTTTGCCGACATTGTGGGCTTTACCCAGTTGTCTAGCCGCCTATCGCCGATTCGGTTAGTGCAGATCCTCAACGATATTTTCTCCAGCTTTGACGCCCTCGCCGAGCAGTTTGATCTCGAAAAAATCAAAACCATTGGCGATGCCTACATGGTGGCGGCTGGTCTGCCCAACCCCCGCCCCGACCATACCGAGGCCATTGCCGAAATGGCCCTAGCGATGCAGCATGTGGTGACCAACTTCGACATTGGCGAAGATGCCCCCATTAGTATTCGCATTGGCATCAACACTGGGGTGGTGGTGGCCGGGGTGATTGGCACCAAAAAATTTATCTACGACCTTTGGGGCGACGCGGTGAACGTGGCCAGCCGCATGGAATCCCTAGGGGAACCGGGCCGAATCCAAGTCACTGCTAGTACCTACGAACGCCTCAAGGATCGCTATCACCTCGAACCGAGGGGCACCATCCCAGTCAAGGGCCGGGGCGACATGGAGACCTACTGGCTACGGGGGCCACGATCTGAACCTCCCCAACCGCCCCCAATCAACGCCACCCCTGGAGACTGCACTAACCCAACCCATGGGGGATATTCCACCTCGGTGGCCGAGATGTCCTAAAAGTCTGTAAAGTCGCAGATCCGCCCTCGGTTATCCGAATTGCTATCGCCTAATGGGGTAGTCAGGCAGTAGGCTACAGGAGATCTCTCTGATTTGCCCTAGGTGATTTCTCTGAGCCTGTCCCACGCTCGCCCCCGACAATGAACCTACGCCATCAAACCCTGCTGTTGATCACCGTGCCCGTACTGGGGTTTCTGGTGATGATCTACGCCAGTCTATCGATGATGTTGCAGCGCAGCTATCAGCGCCTAGAGCAGGAAGATGCCCAGCGCAATGTGCAGCGGGTGGAGCAAGCCCTGGCCAACGATCTAGATCAACTGCAACGGCTCACCAGCGACTGGGCCGCTTGGGACGAAACCTATGGGTTTGCCAAAGGGGAGAATGACCGCTACATCGAAGACAACCTCAAGGCTTCGGCCCTGCGCAACCTAGACCTAAACTTCATCATTGTGATCAACACCGCCGGACAGATCGTCCACGGCGTCCACTACGATATTCCGTCTAGGCGGTTGGTGACGGCCATCCCCCCGGATCTCCTGACCCATCTCACCGCCGAGAGCCCACTTCTGCAATTCCCCCACCTGGCCCACTATCACGAGGGGCTTTTGCCCGTGAAGGATCAACTGATCCTAACGGTGGTCAAGCCGATCCTACGCAATGATAATATCGGCCCCGCCGCCGGATCCCTATTGATGGGGCGCTACCTCAATGCAGCCGTGGAGGAGGATCTGGAGCAGCGCACCCAGATCAATCTCACGATTCACCCTGAGCTTGACGCCCTTGGCTCTACCCCCCTCCAGGCCATCGTGGCGGACTTGCTGGCCCAGGTGCCGAGCCTGCCCCCCTCCCGCCTCGACTTCCGCCCTGCCCTCGGAGACTCCCCATCCCCCACCCAGCTTCAGATTCAAGACCGGAACCTACTGAAGGGCTATGCCCTCTGGTCGAATATCTACGGCCAGCCCCAAGCCCTGCTGGAGGTATCCCTCCCCCGCGACCTCCATCACCAGGGAGAGCTTAGCCGCAGAACCCTTGGGTTGGCTCTGTTGGGAGCCTGTGTACTGTTCACCGGGGCCATTTTGCTGCTGCTGGATCGGGCGATTTTGCAACGGGTGATCCGGCTTAGCCAGGAGGTGCGATCCATTGGCACCACCAATGACCTCACCCAGCGAGTGGCGGTACAGGGCGAGGACGAACTCAGTCACCTCACCCAGCAGGTGAACGCCATGCTAGACGACCTGCAAGTGAGCGCTGAAAAGCTGCAAGCGGAGCAACAACGGGCCGAAACCCTGCTGCTGAACATCCTGCCAGGGCCCATCGCCGACGAACTGATGCATAGCCGCACCTCCGTGCCCCAGCATTTCGATGAGGTCAGCATTTTGTTCGCGGACATTGTAGAGTTTACCCAACTCTCCCGCCACCTCTCGCCGATTCAACTGGTGGAGTTGCTGAACCGAATTTTCTCCGCCTTTGATGCGTTGGCAGAACAGTTTGGCCTCGAAAAAATCAAAACCATTGGCGATGCCTACATGGTGGCCGCTGGTCTGCCCACCCCCCGCCCCGACCATGCCGAAGCACTGGCCGACATGGCCCTAGCCATGCAGCAGGTCACCACGGCCTTTGAAGTGATGGCTGGGGAACCCCTGCGGCTTCGCATTGGCATCAACACCGGGGTGGTGGTGGCCGGGGTGATTGGCACCAAGAAATTTATCTACGACCTCTGGGGCGATGCGGTGAATGTGGCCAGCCGCATGGAATCTCTGGGGGAACCGGGTCGAATTCAAGTCACCGCCAGCACCTACCAACACCTCAAGGATCGCTATTACCTCGAACCGAGGGGCACCATCCAAGTCAAGGGCCGAGGCAGCATGGAAACCTACTGGCTGCGCGGGCCAAGGTTCCCATCATCCCACCCCCCACAAAACACCCCGCCCCTGGGGACTGTGCCAGCCAGGTCAGCGGGGGGTATTCAGCCGTGAGGGCGGGTTCAAGACAACGGGTTCAAGACAACGGGTTCAAGACTAACGAACTCGACACCAATGCCAAGATGGACAGACCAACGGGAAATCTAGCTCATGGCCGAGCCACTGCGGTCGTAGCTGCGGGCGGCATTGGCGGAAGGCTTGCCTTGGATACTGCTCCAGTGGTGAGCATCACCGGGCATCCCTACCTCTTCATTCGTGCGACACAGCATAGACTGCTGGCGGTTTTTAATCATATGGTGGTGGCGCATCATCAGCACACGGGCTTGATCTTGGGCAGACATGGCGGAACCTCTCGGTAAGCTTGGGCGGAGTAGCAGGGGTGGGGAGATGGCATCGCCCCTCTACTAATCAAAATAATTGAAAAAACTGTATAAAATACTACCGATTAGAAAGCTGTCATAAAAAGCAAGGATTGTTAATGCTTCGCAACTGAAATGACACCTTCGTTAATCTAGGGACTGGAGGGCTACCCTGTGGCCTTGTTCTCAGGCGACAGAGTTCTCAGGCGACAGAGATCTCAGGCGACAGAGTGCCCAGTCGGTATAGTAATTGAGAGGCAATCGTGGCTTTTCCACTTGGGTTGGGGAGGCCATCTTCGGCAAAGGGGAGAGATTTTCCATGGCACAACCGTCTATCCTAGGCTGGCATGTTCCCTGGCAAGGGGTTAGGGGCTGGTTTCGGCTGTATTGGATGAGCCGATTTTGGTTACAGATGGCCTGGTGGCTTCGTGGGCGGGGTTGGGGGCGGGGCGGTCTAGTCGTGCTGCTGATCCTGGTTCTGATGCTGCCCCTGGGGGGATGTAGCCTGGAGCAATTTGCCAAGGCCGAAGCCAATATTCCCCGCTTAGTGCTCAGTACCCTCAGCGACCCCAAGACCTTTAACCCCATCTTGAGCCAAGAATCGCCCAATATCTTTAGCTGGACCTTTGAGGGACTGACGGGCACCGATGGCCTGACCGGAGACGTGATTCCGGCCCTGGCGGAAAGCTGGGACATTTCTGAGGACGGCAAAACCATTGTGTTTACCCTGCGGGAGGGGTTGCGGTGGTCGGATGGGGCACCGCTGACGGTGGAGGACGTGGTGTTCACCTACGAGGTGCTGTTTAACTCCGACATCCCCACCAATGGCCGCGACAGCTTCCGCATTGGCACCCAAGGCTTGCTGCCCACGGTGACGGCGGTGGATGATCGGCGGGTGCAGTTTTCCTTGCCAGAACCCTTTGCCCCCATTCTGCGCAACACGGAGACCGAAATCATCCCGGCCCACATTCTGCGGCCATCGGTGGAGACCACAGGGGCCGACGGGACGCCGCTGTTTCTATCCACCTGGGGCACCGACACGCCCCCCGCCCAAATCATTACCAATGGCCCCTATCGCCTGGGGCAATATATTCCGGGAGAGCGGGTGATTTTCGAGCGGAATCCCTACTACTGGAAGCAGGATGGGGCGGGTAACCCTCAGCCTTTCATCGAGCAAATTGTCTGGCAAATTGTTGGGTCTACGGATACGGCCTTTTTGCAGTTTCGATCCGGTGGCCTAGATTCCGTTGGGGTGCAGCCCAGTTTCTTTTCCCTGCTGAAACAGGAGGAGGATCGCGGCAATTTCACCATCTACAACGGTGGCCCCGACCTGGGCACCAACTTCTTCTTCTTTAATCTCAATCAGGCGAGCCGCAACGGCAAACCCCTGGTCGATCCGATCCGATCTCGTTGGTTTAACGATGTCGCCTTTCGGCAGGCCATTTCCTACGGCATCGACCGAGAAACCCTGATCAACAACATTTTTCAAGGGCTAGGGGCCGTCCAAACCTCCCCAATTTCCGTCCCCAGCCCCTTCTTTGCGCCCCCAGAAATGGGCATCCGCACCTACGACTACAACCCCGAAAAAGCCCAAGAACTCCTGACCTCAGCGGGCTTTTCCCTGGATAGTTCTGGCCAATTGGTAGACCCCGATGGCAACCGAGTGCGGTTCACCCTGATCACCAATTCTGGCAACCGCATTCGGGAATCCATCGGAGCCCAAATTAAAACCGACCTAGAGCGCCTGGGCATTCAGGTAGACTTCCAACCCCTCGCCTTCAACGTGCTGGTGGATCGCCTCACCGATAGCCTGGAGTGGGAAGCCTGCATCCTGGGTCTGACGGGTGGCCTAGAACCCAACGGTGGCGCAAACGTGTGGCTGCTGGATGGTGCCCTCCATGCCTTTAACCAACAGGCTGGCCCCAGCCAAACGCCCCTAGAAGGATGGCAAGCCGCCGACTGGGAACGCCGTATCGCCGATCTCTACATCCAAGCCGCCCAGGAAATCGACGAGGAAAGCCGCTTTGAACTCTACCAAGAAACCCAGCAACTCACCCAGGAATATCTCCCCTTCATCTACCTGATCAACAACCTCTCCCTGGCGGCGGTGCGGAACACGGTGGAAGGGGTGCAATACACGGCCATCGGCGGCGCATTCTGGAATATCTACGAACTCCAGATCGCCGAGGAATAATGAAAACCCTTGCGACAAAAGCGTTTCAGACAACGAAAAACCCAGGTCGTGCCCAATCCCCAAGCCAAGAATCCCATCATCCTCAACGATCTCCGCCATATGTAAAGAAAAGAAATAAGCCTACGTGTTTATACAGAGGTATGCTAGATTCATATCAAGTTGGTCGCAAAACGCTGACGGAGATCGTCATTAACCTTCAGGGTCAGTCACTCAGATTAAGCAAACGTCCATCTCATATCAAATCCGCATTGGAAAACTCCGATCCCTAGCTCGAAAAATCCTAGGATTGAGATCTCCTCGTCCGCTGATACCAGGGGTAAACCAGTCGAATTGAGTGTCCGTAGGCTAAAGCTCACCTAGAGCAAGATCAGGGTTTCAAGATCAGATCATCAAAAAGTCAGGTTCGAGAGGATTGACTTAAGTCGGGAGAATTTTGGTTCCGGAATCTTCAGAAGTCAGAGATCAGAAGCTAGCAAGCTATTGTGCATTTAGATGGCATAGAAATTGTTCTGAATCCCTAGCGATAAGGCTTTCGGAACGATTAGCCTAGCGCAGCTTAAATGACTAATAATTGACTCTGCTAGAGTCTTAACGTCTAATGTCTCAGGGTTCTCCATGAGATTCATTTCGCCTTGGGTTGACACTCAGATTCAGAGATCGCGGTTCTCTGATTGATGAGGTACACCTACAGCCTGTGAACAAGGGGCTTAAGCCCCTTGCCTGTGTCGCATCTTACTGAAAGCCGCCATAAGCCATTTAGGGTGGTTTTAATAAGTCTTAGGTAGTACGTTCATGAACGTACTACCTAAGCATCAGGGGTGGATCAACATACAGGAATTATCATTCAACAATTTGATTAGTAGGAAAGTCACTCATGGTTAATTCATCTGATAATCGGTTGAAGGGATATCTCGGCAGATTCAAAAATCCTCTTAAGCGACCTCCAATGGGAGGAATCACTCAGCGTTTTGCCCGATTTGCTGTAGTGCGAAAAACCTACAGTCTATTTAAATTTGCTCAGCAATACTATTTTTCTAGATTTTATTCTCCTGCCCTAAATGCTGCTGAGACCTCTGTGTTTAGCTGGCATACGTTGTCACAACACACTCGAAATATGCATCAAGCAGGGGTATCCCTAGGATTAAGGCTACCTGAAAATATGGTGACAGAAATCCTAGATTATGCCCTCAAGACGCCTTGTAGGGAACCTGGCTATCAGCGAAACTTTTATATCTCAGAAGTTCATAATGGACACTTGGCCGATGGCCATCCTGTCATGCGTGCCCTAGTAACGGCCAGTCCTGGGCAGACTTGCCCTGCTATTCAGCAGCTCCTAGAGGATCCCTTTCTCCTAACCATTGTCCACGATTATCTCCACTATCACCCGACAAAAATCAGTTGGCATCTAACTTGGAGTATTGCCTCTCCTTTGCCGCATGATGTCATTCGTCAAACCTATCCTCCAGTCAGTTTTCACTACGATATTGCCGGATATAATTTCATGACGGCTTACTTTTACATCACTGATGTAGACGAGAATTCTGGCCCCCATGTCATGATTCAAGGCTCCCGCACAGGTAAACCATTCAAGATGTTAATTTCTGGTGGTTGCCAAAGTGATGAAGCGGTGATGCGTTATTACGGCAAAGAAAAGGAGTTGGTTATCACAGGGTCACGAGGATTTGGCTTTGTACAAGATCCCTCTTGTTTCCACAAGGTCATCCCCCCACAGACATCTCATCGTCTGCTCTTGCAAATCCGCTATTCCTAGAGGCGGCTTTGAAGGCTGGGCTGCGGCTAGGGGCATCGCCGCTCGGATCCGTGCCCTGCGGGGAACAGGTCGCCAAGGATACAGAAGGTGCTGAACTTTGGCGACACAACATACTAAACCGAAGAAATTGGGGCAATCTAAGAGATATGGAGAGAGGAAAGGTGCCGTTCGATTAGAAAACCCCGCAGGGCTAGAGTTATGGTAAACGTACCTGCTGCTGCCATCGATGATGCGCAAGGGAGCGCGGTGAGCGGCGAGGATCAGGATGGCCTCCAGATCAACGCCCTGGACGTTGAGGGCCAGGATCTTTTGGCCAGCGTGCTCGATCGAATTAACGATGGGGTGCTGGCCCTAGATACCCAGAGTCGGGTGGTGTATCTCAACCCACGGGCAACGCAAATACTCCATCGATCCCTGGCGGAACTGCGGGGGAAAAACGTTTGGGCAGAATTTCCAGACGCCGTAGACCACCCGGTCTATGCCCAGGCGCAGCAGGCCATGGCGGAGCAGCGTCCCATCAATGCGACCTTTTTTTACCCTCCGTTCCAGCGCTGGTTTGAGAACCGCATTTACCCCAGCCATGATGGCCTCACCTTCTACTTTACGGATGTGACGGAACACCAGCAGGCGGCCCAGGAACGGCAACAAACCGAGCAACTGCGGGTGGAGCTGAATCTGCTGGAGACCACCCTGGAATCGATTCTGGCGGGCTATTGGGATATTGATTTTGCCCAAGGCATCAACTACATGAGCCCCGGCCTGAAGCGGATGTTTGGCTATGACGATGCCGACCTGCCCACGGAGGTAGACACCTGGCAGCGGCTGATTTTTGCGGAGGACTTGCCCCCTACCCTGGCCTGTATGGATCGGCACATTGCCAGCCACGGCGTAGAGCCCTACTACAACGAGGTGCGCTATCACCACAGAGACGGATCGACAGTGTGGGTGCTTTGCGCCGGACGGGTGATTGAGTGGGACGACGCTGGGAATCCGCTCCATATGGTGGGGTGCCATGTGGATATTACCCGACTGAAAGAGGCCGAAGCGAAGCTGCAACGGAGCGAAGCCCACCTACGGGAGGCCCAACGCATCGGTAATCTCGGCAGTTGGACCTTTGAACTGGCCACGGAGCGGATTCTTTGGTCGGATCAGCTTTATCGCATTTTTGGCCTGTCCCTAGATACCGTCCTGGTCAATTTTGAGGATCTACAGCAGCGTTTTCATCCAGAGGATCGGGAACGTCATCGTCAGGTGGTGGATCAACTCCTGTCTACCCACGAGCCCTACGATGAGGAATTTCGGATTGTGCGCCCCGATGGTACCGAAGTCATGATTAACGTGCGCGGAGAAACCCTTTGCAACGACCAAGGCGTGGTGACTCACCTCACGGGCACGGCCCAGGACGTTACCCAGCGCAAACGGGCAGAACGTCAGATGGAGGAGATCTCCCTGCGGTTGAGTGTGGCCCTAGACTCTGGCCGCATTGGCACCTGGACCATTGACCTCCAAACCGAGGCCGTGACCTGGGATGATCGGCTGTTGCACATCTACGGCCTAGACCACGGCCCTACCAGCCTAGGAGAATGGCTACAAACCTTCCACCGAGAGGATTTACCCCTGCTGGAGGCCGATCTGGTGCGGGTGCTCTCCGGTGCCCAGCCCACCTCCCAAACCCTGCGTTTTTTTCGACAGGATGGCGAATTGCGCTGGGTGCGGGCCACCGCCCTGATGGAAACCGATGCCAGCGGACAACCCTGGCGCATGATTGGCACCATGATTGACATCACTGAGGCCAAGCTGGCGGAGGAGCAGATTCGCCAAACCTCGGCCCAACTGGAAGCCTCAAACCGGGAGCTAGAAGCCTTTGCCTACTCGGTTTCCCACGATTTACGCGCTCCCCTGCGGGCCATTGATGGCTTCAGTCAGGCGCTCCTAGAAGACTATGGCGACCGGGTGGATGCCGACGGGCAGGATTATTTTCGCCGCATTCGCCACAACATTCAGCGCATGGGCCAGCTCATTGATGACCTGCTGCGGTTGTCGCGGGTGTCGCGGGCGGCGATGCACTATCAATGGGTGGATCTGAGCGCTTTAGTCCAGGAACAGGTGGCGGAACTTCAGCGGGATGAGCCGGAACGTTGCGTTGACCTCCACCTAACGCCGGATCTCACAGCCTGGGCGGATCGAACCTTGATGCAGGTGGTAATCACCAATTTGGTGCAAAATGCCTGGAAATTTACCAGCCACCATCCCCAGGCCCACATTACCTTTGGCCAAACCCAACAGGATGGCGAAACCGTCTATTTTCTCCAGGACGATGGGGCCGGATTTGACATGGCCTACGCCAACCAGCTTTTTGGAGTCTTCCAGCGTCTCCACAATACGGATGAATTCCCCGGTACGGGCATTGGGCTAGCCACGGTACAGCGGATTATCCATCGCCACGGTGGGCGCGTCTGGGCCGAGGCAACGGTGGAGCAGGGCGCGACCCTATCCTTCACCCTACCCCTGCGATCTGCCCTGGCGGAGGCACAACCATGACCACCCTACGCAGTATTTTGCTCGTGGAAGACAACCCCGATGACGAACGCCTCACCCTACGCGCCCTGCGTCGGGGTAACATCACCAATCCTGTGATTGTCGCCCACAATGGGGAGGAAGCATTGCAACGGCTAGGGGCCATGCATCCCCTCCCCATCGTCGTGTTTTTAGACCTGAAACTACCCAAGGTGGATGGTTTGGAGGTTCTGCGTCAGATTCGCAGCCGCGAGGCCACGCAGAACCTTCCCATCGTCGTGCTCACCTCGTCTAGCGAGGAGCGTGATATTTTCAACAGCTACCATCTAGGGGCCAATAGCTACGTCCGTAAGCCTGTATCCATGGACGAATTTACCACCGCTGTCGAGCGCTTGGGGATGTATTGGACACAGATTAATCAGGTTAGTTCCTACCTCTGAACGTTGTCGCTGCCATTTATGAACATCGCCGATGCTTCCCTCCGCGTCTTAATCGTCGAAGACTGTGATGATGATGCCGTGCTACTGCGGCGCGAACTGAAGCGAGCTGGGTTTGAGGATCTCACCTGGGCTCAGGTGCAAACCGCCGATGACTTTAAGACAATCCTCCAGACCCAACCCTGGGATGTGGTGCTATCGGACTATAAACTACCCCACCTCAACGCCCCCGCCGCCCTCGATTTGCTGAAACAGAGCGGCCAGGATATCCCCTTTATCGTGGTATCGGGCACCGTGGGCGAGGCCACCGCCGTAGCCCTGATGCGGGCCGGAGCCTGCGACTATGTGATGAAGGACAACCTATCGCGCCTGGGGGAAGCGGTGCGACGGGAACTGCGCGATGCCCAGGATCGCCGAGAACGCCAGCAGGCCGAGAACGACCTAGAGCGCACCCGCGAACTGCTGAAACTGGCCATCGAGGGATCGGGCATTGGCCTGTGGAATTGGCACCTCCCTAGCGGCACCGTGTGGGTAAATGACCGCTGCATCCAAATGCTGGACTATTCTCCAACGACCCTCGACTTTACCCGCTACGAGACCTGGGTGCCGCTCATTCACCCCGACGACCAGGAAAAACACCTCGCCGCCCTCGCCGCCCATTTAGAAAACCTCACCCCTACCTTTGACAGCGAAATTCGGCTACGCCATCGCGAAGGCCACTGGGTTTGGGTGCTTAACCGGGGCAAAGTGGTGGAATGGGATGCCGACGACAAGCCCCAACTCCTGAGCGGCACCCTGACCGACATCACCGAACGCAAACAGGCCGAGGAAGAACGCCACCAAGCTGCGGCCCAAATCCTGTACAACAGCCTCCATGATGCCCTCACCGGGTTGCCCAACCGCAACTTTCTGAAGCAGCGCCTCGAATTAGCCATCCAGCGATCCCGGCGCTATCCCCAAGCCCAGTTTGCGGTGTTGTTTCTCGACCTCGACCACTTCAAGGTGATCAACGACAGCCTAGGCCACCAGGCGGGGGACGATATTTTGGTCGCCGTGGCCAACACCCTAGGGGGAATGGTGCGATCTAGCGACATGGCCGCTCGTCTGGGGGGCGATGAATTTGTGCTGCTACTGGAAGAAGTGGATAGTTTTCAGGTTGTGGAAGTCGTCGCAGAGCGTCTGCTCGAGGAATTGCAGAAACCCTTCCTGGTACAGGGGCGGGAGGTGTTTCTCAACGCCAGCCTCGGCATTGTCACCAGCCTTGCCCAATACCAGGACCCCACCGAACCCCTGCGTGACGCCGACATTGCCATGTATCGCGCCAAGGCACGGGGCCGAGGCTGCTTCGTCATTTTTGATGACTCAATGCGGCAGCAGATGCTCGATCGCCTCCAGCTTGAGCAGGATTTGCGACGGGCCATCGACCACCAGGAATTGGTGCTGCACTATCAACCCATTCTGCGACTGGCCACGGGCCAAGTTTGCGGCTTTGAGGTGTTGGTACGCTGGCACCATCCCCAGCGAGGGCTGTTGCTGCCCATAGAGTTCATCCCCATTGCCGAGGAAACTGGGTTGATTGTTCCCTTAGATCGCTGGGTGCTGAAGACGGGCCTGCAACAACTGGCTCTCTGGCAGCGCCACTATCCCTATCTCGCCCACCTCACCCTCAGCTTTAACGTTTCCATCCAAGACCTGTGGCGTGACGATTTGATTCCCTACCTCCAATCCATCCTGGCCCAGTCGGCCCTATCGCCCTGCTGCCTCAACCTAGAAATTACCGAAAGCACACTGATCCAAAACATCCAGGCCATGGCCCTACGGCTCCAACAACTGCGCGATCTGGGCCTCAGCATCACCATCGACGACTTCGGGACGGGCTATTCCTCCCTCAGCTACCTGCACCAGCTTCCGGTGAGCGCCCTTAAAATTGACCGCACCTTTGTAACCACCATGGAAACCCATGGCCCTAGCGCCAACATCGTGGAGACCCTGATTACCCTCAGCAACCGCCTGGGCCTAGAGGCCGTAGCCGAAGGCGTAGAAACTGATCATCAGCGGAAACAACTTCACGGGTTAGGCTGCGAACTAGCCCAGGGCCATTGGTTCACCCATCCCCTGTCTGCCCCCGACGCCGAACGCTGGCTGGTTGAGGCTGAAGCTGATCTCAACGCTAAGTAGCCCCTTGGGCCTGATTGCTCATTCCTGTGAGTCGTTGAGTCGTCTAGACTGGCCTACTGCTAGGATCTCCCAAGTCATCTCTACCACAGAGTGAGGGACGTTTTACCCTGAGCCTTGATGGGTGGCGCGAAATTCTCTGGGCGAAACGCCTGCCCAACGCTTGAACGCACGGGTGAAGTTGGCGGTATCGGTATAGCCTAGTTCGGCGGCAATATCGGTAATGGGGGCACTCTCGCCCTTAAGCCATTGGGCGGCCAGATGAAACCGCACTTCATCCACTAAATGGCCGTAGCTCACGCCGTGGTTAGCCAACCGACGCTGAAAACTCCGCACACTCATCCCCGATGCCCCGGCGGCTTGGGCAATGTTAGGGCCACCCTGGGGCAGCAAGGATTCGATCAGTTGCTTGAGGGATGGGAGGAAATCGAGGGCGGGGGCCGACTGATGCAGGACTTCAAACTGTCCTGGGACGGTGGATGACGGGTGCAGGGGTTGGCTAACGAACTCCCTCGGAATTTTGATGGCGTTGCAGGGCTGATTAAAACTAATCCGCACTCCTTCAAGGCCGTTGCAATCTAAAAGGGCCGGATTGTGCTGAGTCGTTAAATGTACTTCGGGCGGCTGCCACGTTGGCCCCAGAGCCATCCGTAGGACGTTTAAGTAAGCCATGATGCTAAAGCATTGAGCCTGGGAATGTGCTTGGTGATCTAGGGCGTATAGGTGGCTTTGCAACCAAAGGGCGTCGGTGCTCCACCGGAGACTAACGCGCTCTCCCGAATTGAGTAAGTTAATCGTCTTTTCGATGGTGGTTAATAGGTCATACAGGGTGAGCGAACAGCGAATCATGGCCCCAAACTGGCCGAGATGCGTCAGATTTGTTGATTGCCCTATCAAGAACCCGAAGTTATCAATTCCTTCGGCCCGTGCCACCTGTTCAGCAAAAATTGCGCTCTGCACCATGGGTATCAACCGCTCTGGATTGGTGAGCAGAACAGGCGACAGATTAGCTTGGTCTAGCCATCGTTCAGTGGGGGCACCAATTTGGTCTGAAAAGTCAGTAAAGCGGAGCAAAATAGCCGTTCTAATCAGGGGGATTGAATCCATAGGGCAATATTACTGAATAGTTTTGCAGCAATACTTTTAGATCGCTAGAGGTCAGGTTGATCGGTAGAAATGCCCTGCTTGCGGTCAGTTCCGGTTTTAGACGAGCGTGTCTTGGAGCTTGGGGCTTTGCCCAGGAGTTGATTGGGCAGAGGTATCTTAATCGTGGGTCGGCACCCTCCATTTCTTAAGATTATCTTTCGGATATTGGCGCAAAATGACAAGTCAGACAAGGGGGTAGGGTGATATTTCTAAGGTTATCCATATTAAGGGTCGTCTGCTGAGCGTTTTGCGCCTCAGGAGTTGACGGTTCCTGACGTTTAAAATCCTGAAAAACGCCATTAAGATACATCTTTCTTTACATTGATAGGCTTTTTTAATCCCTCTTTTAAATAGGCGGTTTGCCCGTGGATGGTGCTTTTAATATCAAAGA
Organism: Phormidium sp. FACHB-1136; assembly: GCF_014697375.1. Lineage (GTDB taxonomy): Bacteria > Cyanobacteriota > Cyanobacteriia > Phormidesmidales > Phormidesmidaceae > Nodosilinea. The sequence continues at coordinate 45,777 of NZ_JACJRS010000015.1, read as the reverse complement.
ATTGTTAAGTAGCTTTGCTCAGCTAGCGGTGTTCGCCACGCTGTTGTCCATGGGTTTGGTGCTGGGGTTTAGCGGTATGGCGCGGCTCTGGCGACAGCCCGGTTTGCTGGTGCGCTCGGTGATTGCGGCCTTTGTCGTCGTGCCCGTGGCGGCCATGGTTTTGGTTTGGGTGCTGCCCCTATCCTTTGAGGTGCGGGCGGGCATTGGGGCGATGGCGATCATCCCTGGTGCGCCCTTTACCTACCGCAAGATGCTGAAGGGGGCGGGCGATCCGGAACTCGCAGGCAGTTTTCAGGCCACGATGGCGCTGTTGGCCGTTGTGCTGGTGCCGCTGTGGTTGGCCATTCTGGCGGCCCTGTATCCCAATGATGCCTCGGCGTCGGTGGCGGTGGTGGGGCGACAGATCCTCATGGTGCAAGGGATTCCGCTGATTGGTGGGGCGGCGATTCGGCAGTGGTTGCCCGATTTTGCTGAGGAATTTGCCGAACCCCTCAACCGCATTAGCTCGGCGATGCTGGTGGGTGTGGTGGTAGTGGTGCTGGCCATTGGGTTGGCCATGGTGCTGAAAGCGGGGCCACTGCCCATTTTGGCGGGGGTGCTGATGGCGGCGGCGGCCTTGGTGGCGGGGCACTACCTGGGCGGGCCAGATCCCTTTACTCGGCAAACCATTGCCCAGGCGACGGCCAGCCGCAATGCCGGGTTGGCGATTGCCCTGATTACGCTGAATTTCCCCAATGTGGCCCACGAAATTTTAGTCACCATTGCCGCCTACGCGGTGATGACGGCCATTGCCAGCAAAATCTACGTGCGTCTCTACCAAAAACAGTTGGCCAAAGCGGCCCCACCCTCTGAGATGACGCCGGGGCTGGAGTAGTGGGGTTTCCTGGGATTGATCCCCCCTAGCCCCCCTTGAAAAGGGGGAAATCGGATTCAAAGCCCCTCTTAAAAAGAGGGGGATCGGGTTCAAAGTCCCCCTTTCTAAGGGGGATTTAGGGGGATCTCCAAGGACGTACGGCATAAAACACGATGTGTATAACCAGCAGCTTATGAAGGGGAGTAATCAGGTAAATCGACGACCGATAGAACCTGGGGGGATCTGAAGCCCCGAAATTTGTACCTCACTCAACCAATAACTGCTATAGCCTAAGCGAACATTTTGCATCACGAAGCATTCAAAAAGGACTAAATACGGTGTTGAAGACGCTTTTTTCTGGTTTGTTGGTATCGGCCTGTTGTGTAATGGGTGTTTCGTCCTCGGCCTTGGCCCAGACCACCTCCGCCCCCGCCGAAACCCAACCCCAATCTACGGAAGATCTGGATGTAGACGACCTCACGGATGATCAGGCGGCGCAGATGGAGGCCATTTTTGATGCCTACGAGCCGCAGATTGCCGAGGCCACGGCCAACTATCTAGCCGCCCTAGAGATGATGAATAACCTGCTGGTGCCCACCACCGCAGACCTCGCCCTCAGCGATGCCCATGACCAAGTGCTGACCACCCGGCAAGCCCTCGATACCGTAGTTTTCGAGCGCAATCTAGCCCTGCGATCTGTGCTGAATTTAGATCAGCGCCAGGTCATCAACGACTATGTGCGGGCCTACCTGGGCCTTGCCCCCGCCGAACCCATGGCGGTTTTTCCCGAAAATTTGATCGGCCAAGATATCAACACCGTGCTGGACGAACTGTGGGCCGATGGCTGGGAAGTGATGGTAGAAATGCCGAGCGAAGTGCAGCTAGATCGGGGTGCAGAACAACTGGATTTGGCCCTAGACCGCAGCGGCCAAATCATTGATGTTCGCTTTTCTGACTAGGCCGATAGGAACCCCAACCATGACCCATCTCACCCCAATTATCGGCTTCGCTGCCGCCATCGCACTGCTGCCCACCTCAGCCAGCGCTCTCCCCTCCCTGGAGGAGATCAACGACCAACCTACAAGCCTGGAACCATGGCCAGAGGTCGTGGAATCGGTGCCTGAGACCGAGGTTGCTGAGGGAATAGCGGCGGAATTGTCTGAGGGAATGCCTGAGGATGAGTCACCTGCTGTCGTCTCTGCGGACGTAATGTCACCGGAGACCCAGGTTGCTGAATCGGCCCAGACGGCTGATGCAACCGCTGGGGAGTCCGTCAATCCTGAGGCCACTCCGAATTCTGACCTCAGTAACGAGGCCCAAGGGGCGGATCCCCGATTGACAGAGGATCCCTGGCTGCCGCTCTCAACCAGCAGTCGCGATCTGCAACGGACGGAGGCTTCCCTCGTGAGCGAGGATCTGCTGCCAACGCCCCTCGACCAGCCCCTTGATGTGGCCCAGACGACCGCAGAATCCTCCCCTTCGGATAAGTGGCACTTTTTGCTTACGCCCTATATCTATATTCCCTTTAGCATTTCGGGTTCAGCCAACTTTAATAACCTGAACAGTAACCAGGGCGGTTCCGGAGGAGGTATCAACTTTGACCTGGAACCCAACCAAATTAGAACGGCGCTACGCAATAACTTAAACTTCGCCCTCTTCAGTGGCTTTGAAGCCTGGAACCCGAATTATAAGCTTGGGATTCTATCCAACTTCGACTACGTTTCCCTGTCCACTGAGAGTACTGTGGACAGGGATGTGCGGTTTCCGGGGTTAGCGAACTTTATTCCCGCCCAAATCAATGCAGCCTTAACAACCCAACTCATGCGAGCCGACCTGGCTGGCAGCTATCGCTTTTACGACCCAGCGCGAGTGAATCCAGAGGGCATCCGTTCAGAATACGATCTAGGCCCCTTTGTGTTTGATGTGTTGGGTGGTCTGAGTTTAACCCAAGTGAATACCCGGCTCGGTTTGAGCACCAATTTGGGTGGTTCGGGCCAGTTTAACGACAGCCGCACCGTCGTATCGCCGCTGATTGGCGGTCGGGTGCGGTGGAATGCCAACCCTAAGTTCGCCCTAGTCGGAACGGGCACGATCTCTGGATTTGGCATTGGGGGGCTGATGCAGTACGGCCTTCAGGGTGGGCTTGATTGGATGTTCTCAGGCGATACCACCCTGGGGGCGGGGTATCGCTTCGGCTTCACCGACTACAACACTGACCGGGTTGACCTCAACATCGATCAGCATGGGCCTTATATCAATATCGGCTTCCGCTTTTAGGGAGTTGATCTGGGGTAAGGCGGACGGGGTGGGTTGCCAATGGCCTCCCCATCCCACGGTAAAGCTTGGCCTTGCTCTATCAGGAGAATCTACCCATGCAATCGGTGGTCTATCTCACTCCGTTTCATGGTTTCGCAATCTGAAATAGCAAACGACGATAAGGAACACGAATCATGACTTCAACCCATCCGGTGCCACGCCACATTCTGCCCATTCCTGACCAGACCCACTTTGGCATCACCACCTACGATGCCAAGGATCCAGATACCAAGTATCCCCCCATTCGCGATCTGCGCCCGCCAGCGGATGCCCCCAACGTGTTGGTGGTGCTGTTAGACGATGTGGGCTTTGGGGCCTCTAGTGCCTTTGGTGGCCCCTGCCATACCCCCACCTTCGAGAAACTGGCGGGGGAAGGGCTGAAGTACACCCGTTTCCACACCACCGCCCTCTGTGCCCCCACCCGTCAAGCGTTGTTGACCGGGCGCAACCACCATTCCGTGGGCATGGGCAACATCACCGAAACGGCTACGGCGGCACCGGGGCAATGTTCCGTGCGGCCCAACACCAAAGCGCCCCTGGCCCTGACTCTGAAGCTCAACGGCTACTCCACCGCCATGCTGGGCAAGTGCCACGAGGTGCCCGTGTGGCAGAGTTCGCCCATGGGGCCGTTTGACGCATGGCCCACCGGGGGCGGCGGTTTCGAGTATTTCTATGGCTTCATTGGCGGCGAAAACAACCAGTGGGATCCAGCCCTTTACGAAGGCACCACCCCCATCGAACCCCCCGCCACCTTTGAGGAGGGCTACCACCTGACCGAGGACTTGGCCGAAAAGGCGATTGGTTGGATCAGCCAGCAAAAGGCGCTGATGCCCGACAAGCCCTTCTTTATGTACTTTGCCCCCGGTGCCACCCATGCGCCCCACCATGTGCCCAAGGAATGGATCGAGAAGTACAAGGGCCAGTTTAGCCACGGCTGGGATCGCCAGCGGGAAATTACCTTTGCCCGCCAGAAGGAACTGGGTGTAATTGGCCCTGATGCCGAACTCACCCCTCGCCATGCCGAAATCCCCGCCTGGGATGAGATGGATGCCGCCTACAAGCCCGTGCTAGAGCGGCAGATGGAGGTCTACGCCGGATTTTTGGAGCACACCGATCACGCCGTGGGGCAGGTGATTTCGGCACTGGAAGACCTGGAAATTCTCGATGACACCCTGATCTACGTGATCATCGGTGACAATGGCGCATCCGCCGAGGGCACCATCCACGGAGCCTTCAACGAAATGGCCAACTTCAACGGCATGGCTGGGCTAGAAACGCCGGAATTCATGCAGTCCAAGCTGGAGGACTTTGGCGGGCCAGATTCCTACAACCACTACGCCGTGGGCTGGGCTTGGGCGATGGATACCCCCTACCAATGGACGAAGCAGGTGGCTTCCCACTGGGGCGGCACCCGCAACGGCACCATTGTTCGCTATCCCAAGGCCATTTCGGAGAAAGGCGGCCTGCGACACCAGTTTAGCCATGTGATTGACGTGGCCCCCACGGTGTTAGAAGTCGCTGGCATTCCTGAACCCACGATGGTGAACGGCGTGCTGCAAAGCCCCTACGAAGGCACCAGCATGGCCTACAGCTTTAACGATGCCAACGCACCAGAACGCCACGAAATCCAATATTTCGAGATGTTTGGCAACCGGGGCATCTACTACAAGGGCTGGAGCGCCATCACCAAGCACCGCACCCCCTGGGTGATGGTCGGTCAGCAGATGCCCGCCTTTGACGATGATGTGTGGGAACTCTACGACGGCAGCAAAGACTGGACGCAGTTTCACAACCTGGCGGCGGAAATGCCCGAAAAGCTGCACGAACTTCAGCGCCTCTTTTTGATCGAAGCCGTGAAGTACAACGTGCTGCCCCTGGATGACCGTCAGACCGAGCGTATTGACCCCGCCACCGCTGGTCGTCCTTCCCTGGTGAAGGGCGATTCGCAAATTTTCTTTGCGGGCATGGGCCGCCTGTCGGAAAACAGCGTCATCAGCATCAAGAACAAGTCCTTTTCGATTACGGCGGAAATTGAGGTGAAGGACAAACCCGTCGAGGGGGTGATCATCGCCCAGGGCGGCAAGTTTGGTGGCTGGAGCGTCTACACCAAGGAGGGCAAGCTTAAGTTCGCCTACAACGTGCTGGGTATCCAGGAGTTTTACGCCGAGGCCACAACCCCCATTCCCCAGGGCAAGCACCAAGTGCGGATGGAATTTGCCTACGATGGCGGTGGCCTCGCCAAGGGGGGCAACGTCACCCTCTACTACGACGGCCAATCCGTGGGCACCGGACGGGTTGAAGCCACCCAGCCGATGATTTTCTCGGCGGATGAAACCACTGACATCGGCTACGAATCGGGCACGCCCGTCACCCCCGACTACAACGCCCACAGCAGCAAGTTCACGGGCAAGATCCACTGGGTGCAGCTTGATGTGGGCAAAGACGACCACGACCACTTGATTACCCCCGACGAACGGCTACGGGTGGCCATGGCGCGGCAGTAGCTCTCGGCATCTCCCAGGGTTCTTAAAAAACCCTGGGAGTACTGAGCTAGCCCTGCAAACAAGCGCTTACATTCCTTGCCTACATCGCGTTCATCTGAAATTCGCTATAGGTTCACAAAGGATTGACATGATCTCTGACAAATACTGATTCTAATAGTGCTTTTTCAAGGTTTCGGAGGGTATTTCACCAAACATTTGTTTGTAGTCGCGGGAAAAATACCCCAAGTGGCAGAAGCCATAGCGAGTGGCGGATTCCGTAACCGTGATCGTAGTTGGGTGCGCTGTTTTGAGTAATTGATGAGCGGCTTTTAACCGGAGAATTTTTAGGTAGGACATGGGACTGATGCCAAACACTTCCTGAAACCCATAGCAAAGGGCGCGGCTACTGGTGCCTAGGGCTTGACATAGATCCGTAAGCGTTAGCACCTGATCTAGGTGGGATTGCATATAGTCATTTGCCTGCTTGACCAAGCAAGAACGGCGCAGGAACTTTGCATCATTTTGGGATGATGATTTAACGGGCAATGCAGCAATCAACAAAGGAATAAAGTCTTGCAAAATAATTTGTTGAAAGTCTTGATTTTGCAACTGTCCCGATTGTTTAATCAGTAAGGTATAAATCTGTCTTAGATAGGAACGTAAAGGAGTGAAAGAGTCTGCAATATAGGCATAATTGGTGGCCAAGAATTTACCATCCAAATCTAGGCGATCCATAGCCTGGGCATAGGCGTCAAAGAGATCTGGTTGAATGTAGACCGCACAGTAGAGGCAATTCCCTGGAAAGACCAGATCGGCCTTACGATTTGGATCAAAGCCAAACAAATAGTCCTCGTTGACCAGTCGATTATTTTCAATACCGTACTTTCCACCACCCTGGAGGATCATCGAAAAGCTTAAAAAGCCTGTCTGTTTACCCCCTGTGGCATAGAGGTTTCGATTGACATGATTAAAGCTAAATTGAACCGCACCGAGATTGAGGAAGGCAGACTGACATCGAAAAGGCTCACACTCCAGGGGCGTCAGGCGGACATCTTCGGGCAAGAAAGCCGCCAGTTCATCAATATCTCTAAAGGTATAAAGCGATGCAACGCTAGGGCCGACATCGTTCAGCAATTGAGATCCCAAGTTCTTCAGTGATGTCATGCCTCAGTCGAGTAATAGGGCAAGTAATCGGGCAAGTAATCGGGCATCTCCTAGAGAAAACGGCCCGCCAAGAGAGATACGTGATGATTTTGATAATTCTTAATGTTTCGTTTTTGTGATCTTGCAATTTTGGGATAGCCATCATTTTAGCGAACTTCTACGCTGGTGCCCTAGGGCCAAGGTATGAAGAATTCACGGATTCAAGGAATTCACGGATTCATTTTGTTTAATGTTGCTCGGCTGTGTCGTGCGGTTTAGACCTAGCCCTAGCCCCCTTGCCTCTAGCCACGGACGATGAATGGGAGTAATGCCTAGCATGAAAAAATTGAGTCTCTTGGTCGCTTTTATGGCGGCCCTTTTGGTGGGAATCCGGGGATGGTTGCCCCTAGGGGCGATGGCCCAGGAACCGCCGCGCCCCAATATTCTCTACATCATGGCCGATGACCTGGGCTGGAAGGATGTTGGGTTTCACGGGTCTGATATTAAAACCCCCAACCTAGATCGGCTGGCCCAAACGGGCGTCCAGTTGGAGCATTACCACGCCCATCCCTGGTGTACGCCGTCGCGGGCGGCCCTGATGACGGGGCGATATCCCTTCCGCTATGGGTTGCAGACCATCGCGATTCCCTCGGCGGCGACCTACGGGCTAGCCACCGATGAATGGATCTTGCCCCAGGCGCTGAAGGAAACGGGCTACAAAACCGCCATTGTGGGCAAGTGGCACCTGGGCCATGCCGATTTCAAATACTGGCCTCTAAATCGGGGGTTTGATTACCAATATGGGCCAATTTTGGGCGAAATCGACTACTTTACCCACGCCGCCCACAACCAGGTGGATTGGTACCGCAACCATGAATTGGTCAACGAAGAGGGCTATGTCACCACGCTGTTGGGGCAGGATGCCGTGAAGCTGATCGACGAGCACGACGCCAATACTCCGCTATTCCTGTACCTCGCCTTTACTGCGCCCCACGCCCCCTACCAAGCCCCGGAGGAGGCTCTGGCACAATACGCCAATATCGAGGATCCTAGCCGCCGCGCCTATGCCGCTATGATCACGGTTATGGATGAACAGATTGGCCAGGTCGTCGCAGCGCTGGAACGGCGTGGAATGCGGGACAATACGCTGATTGTTTTCCAAAGCGACAACGGTGGCCCCCGTTCGGCTGCGGTTACCGGGGAAGTGGATACCTCTGGGGGCACCATTCCTGCGGATAATGGCCCGTTTCGTGGCGGCAAGGGATCGCTCTACGAAGGAGGTACTCGCGTTGTGGCCCTCGCCAACTGGCCAGGACGGATCGAACCTGGATCTGTGGCAAACCAGCCCATGCACATCATTGATTGGTACCCAACCCTCGCCAACCTGGCTGGGGCATCCCTCAATCAAACCAAACCCCTGGATGGGCTAAATATCTGGCCAGCCCTAGCCGAGGGGCAATCCCTCGACCGCGAAGCCCTAGGCTACGATGTTGAGCCTTTCCGCGCCGCCGTCCACCAGGGCGACTGGAAACTGGTTTGGCAAATTACCATCCCCTCCAAAACCGAACTGTTTAACCTTGCCCAGGATCCTAGCGAGGAAACCAACCTGGCGGATCGCAACCGTCGGATGGTGAACCGACTCAAGCAACGGGTCGAAATGGCATCCCAGGAAGCTGAATTCCCGCTGGTGCTAACGGAAGCCCTGGGGGCGGCGAAGAGTGCGCTGTTTTCCTCCGTTGCCACCCCAGAGGAAGCCGAGGCCATCGACAACCTACCGTAACGCCTACTTCTGTGAGCCAGTCCGCCGCCTTACCGATTTACCGATCTATCCAGGGCTTGATGGCGGATTGGTTCATCGGAGGGCTGGCTGACCGACCAACGTCGAAGGCTCTATCCCCAAGCCACGGCCCGTAGAGAGAGGGGAGCTAGAAATCGGGGCTTTCTTCCCCAAGAAAACCTTCTTTAACGAGAAACATCATGAGCAATATGAATCGTCTAAAACCTATGAGTAGCACGTCCCTAGCGCTTGGTATGGCCTTGAGTTTAGGAGCAGTCATCCTGCCCCCCGCCCAAGCCCAAGACCTCGACCCCAACGCCACCGAAGTCTTGCAGTTCATGTCCGACTATTTGGCGGATTTAGACACCTTCAGCGTCAACAGCGACATTGATTTTGAAGTCATCGCGACTAACGGGCAAAAGCTGCAATTTAGTAGCTATGCCTCGGTGTTGCTCAATCGCCCCAATGGTCTCCATGTCCGCCGTCAGGGGCCATTGGCTGATGTGGATATTTTGTTTAACGGTAGCCAGATCACTGTGTTTGGACGACGGATTAACGCCTACGTGCAGCAAGCCTTCACGGGCACCGTGGACGAGGCCATTCTGGCAGTGGAGGCCGACACGGGCATTCCCTTTCCGGGGGCCGACCTGCTGTTTAGCAACCCCTACGAGGTGCTGATGGAAGGCGTGACCAGCAGCCAATACCTCGGCACGGGCTACATCGACGGGGTGGAAGTTCACCATCTGGCCTTCCGGGAGGACGATGTGGACTGGCAAATTTGGGTGCGAACCGGGGATGTGCCCCTGCCCATGAAGTACGTGATTAGCACCAAGTGGGTGACGGGTTCGCCCCAGTACGAAACTCGTCTGCGCGACTGGAACACCAACCCCTCCGTCAGCCAGAATGCCTTTACCTTTACCGTTCCAACCGGGGCACGGCAACTCGAAGCCCTTCCCCCCAGCCAGCTCGAAGACTTTCAGGAGGCTGAATAATGCTACAGCAACCGATGATGAAATCTGCCCTGCTGAGCACCGTGGCCCTGCTGACGGTGAGCGCTGTCGCCGATGGACTGTTTAACAGCCGCCTAGTCACCCAGCGGGCCGAAGCCGTGGTGGGTGCCCCCGCCACTCCCGTCAGTGTGGCCGGATCAGCCCGACGCACCACACGGCAGGTAATTCGGAGATCGACCATCTACGTCGCCAGTCTGCCAGTGGGCTGTTCCACCGTGATCATCGAAGGGGTGAGTCTCTACTCCTGCGGTGGCACCTACTACGAACCCTACGGCGATCAGTACGTGGTGGTGTATGTCGAGTAACCCCAGTTAGAGATAGCGCCCTCGCCTGGGCAGGTTGCCCGTTCGCGAAGCGTTTTGCAGCAAAGGTCGGGGTGAGTCAACCGTTTGAATTTGGAGATTTAACCATGAACTCAATGCAGCGTTTAGCAATTGGAGCCTGTGGGCTCCTCGCGGCGGGAGGTGTGATGGAGGGCGTGTTCAGCGGTGGGCTGACGCAACCAGCAGCGGCGGTGGTGGGTCGGCCTGCTACCCCGGTCAGCGTGGCGGGGGCGGCTCGGCGCACCACAAGGCGGGTGATCCGACGATCCACCATCTACGCGGCGACCCTACCCGTTGGTTGTTCTAGCATCTACATCGATGGGGTGATGGTCTACCAGTGTGGGGCCACCTATTATCAGCCCTACAACAACCAGTACGTCGTGGTGTATATCGATTAGATTTTGCTCTCCTAAAAAGCCTGATTTCTGTCTTCTGAACACGTTCTTAAAAGGCTTTCCTATGTTGATTAACGACCTTGCAGAAATCCGTAACCTTGCCAAAGAAGCCTACATCTATGGCTTTCCGATGGTAGACAGCTATCGTATCCAGCACGCCTATTTTGTTGATGCTCAAAACCCTGAATACAAAGCCTCCTGGAACCATCTCCGCAATATTGCCCGCGTGTTTACGCCGGAGGATAAGGCTGTTCAGACCCCCAACTCCGACACGCCCTACTCCATGGCGGGGCTAGATTTGCGGGCAGAACCAATTGTGATCACCGTGCCAGAGTTAGAGCCGGAACGCTATTTCAGCATCCAACTAGTGGATTTGTACACGTTCAATTTCGAGTACATCGGTAGCCGCGCCACGGGCAATGGCGGCGGCGTGTTTGTGATTGCTGGCCCCAATTGGCAAGGCGAAACCCCCAGCGGCGTCAGCAAAGTGATTCGCGCCGAAACCGAGTTTGTCCAGGCGATCTATCGCACCCAACTGTTTAATCCCGCCGATCTCGATCAGGTGAAGGAAATTCAGGCCCAATACCAACTTCAGCCGCTGTCGGAATTTTTGGGACAATCCGCTCCAGCCAGTGCCCCCCCGGTTGCGTTTGTGCCGCCCCTCACCCCCGATGCCCAGAAGACCTCCCTAGAATTTTTCGGCATTTTGAATTTTCTGCTGCAATTTTGCCCCCCGGTACCCTCGGAAGTGGACTTGCGATCCCGGTTTGCCCAAATCGGTGTGGAGGCAGGGCAGGGGTTTTCGGCGGATGCCCTTGCCCCGGAGGTGAAAGCAGCCATGGCCCAGGGTGTGGCCGATGCCTGGGCCGAATTTGCGGCCTTGAAAAAACAGGTTGATGCCGGACAAGTCACCTCCGGCGATCTGTTCGGCACCCGCGACTATTTGCAGAACAACTACCTCTACCGGATGGCGGCGGCGGTGCTGGGCATCTTTGGCAACTCCAAGCAGGAGGCCATGTACCCCTTCTACACCGTCGATGCCGATGGCCAGCCCTTGAACGGAGCTAACCGCTACACCCTGCACTTTGCCGCCGATCACCTGCCCCCGGTGAATGCCTTTTGGTCGCTGACGATGTACGAACTGCCCGCTAGTTTGCTGGTGGCCAACCCGCTCAACCGCTACCTGCTCAACTCGCCCATGCTGCCCCAGTTCCAGCGCGATGCCGATGGTGGACTGACGTTCTACATTCAGACCGAATCCCCCGGTGCGGATCTAGAGGCCAACTGGCTCCCGGCCCCCGCTGGCCCCTTCTTCTGCGCCATGCGGCTGTACTGGCCCAAAGCAGAAGCCCTTGATGGCACCTGGACGGCTCCTGCCATGCAGCGGATCTAGGGGTTCTGCACTCCTCAGCCGCACCTTGTGGGCACCCCCACGTAGAACCCTGGGATCTGAATTGGCCAAGATCCCAGGGTTCTGCACCCCTCAGCCGCCATTGGAATGAATCCCTCGATAGAAATAAAATCCTAGGATCTCTGCAACCACAAGCCTGCACTCTCCCCATGCAAAACTTCACCAAAACCACTGGCCCCCAGCAAAGCCTAATCATGGCACTGGGCACGATCATCGGCGTCGGCCTCACCCTGGGCATCGTCACCCAGTTGCCCTTGGCCCAGGCCACGGTGCTGACTTCCTTGGGCATGTCTGGCCTAATTGTGGCCTGCGCCTATATCTCGCGGCCCGTGTACTGGTGGATGGCCGTAGGGGCAATTGCGGGGATGATCCTGGGGATAGGAGGCATCTTGGCTGGGCACATGGCCGCCGAAAAGGAACCCCTGGGCCTCAATCTGCGGCTGACGTTTGTAGCGTTTCAAGCAACGGCAGGATTCATTGCCGGGGTACTAGTAGGCCGAAGAACGCCCCAGGCTCACCTGCCAACCCTCAGAGAATTTATCTCCAGCCTCAGCGCCATCACCGCTGGTCTCTACGCCCTGATTGTCACCGGGCGCTTTTTGTGGGAAGGGCTGGATCCAGCCCGCACCCTCTCCAGCCGCCTGAGCACCTCCACCACCATTTTGATTACCCTACTAGCCATCCCCGGAGCCTTGGGCTATCTGCTGGGGCGACAGGGGAAAGGCGTTCATCCAAGCCGAGATCGCCCAGCGAAGTAATGGTCAAATTGCATAAGGTGGGCAGGACAGGTAAGTAGAACGCCCGATCATGATTTGGGGTGATCAATCATTCAGCTTAAGACAAACTACCCGGCACCGAGAGGGAACGGCCATTGTCCTGGGGTTTCAGGCCCAAAATAAACGGTAGGGCCGTTTTCACCCACTGGGCGATGGGGGTAAAGTTCGCGGCCTCGTCGCCGTAGCAGGTTTCTAGCATGTCGGTGTGGATGATGCCGGGATTGAGGGCCACCGCTGCCATGCCGGGGGGCAACTCCTGGGCAAAGGCTTGGGTCAGACCTTCAATGGCCCATTTGGTGGCGCAGTAGGGGGCAAATTCTGGCGAAGTGCCTCGGCCCCAGCCAGAACTATAGTTCACAAAAATGCCGCTGCCCCGTTGAATCATGGCTGGGGCAAAGCTGCGGAGGACGTTGACCGTCCCCAAAATATTCACCGTCACCACCGCCTCAAATTCCGCCACGGGCACCTGCCACAGGGGCGCAGGCTCGTTCACCAAGCCCGCATTGTTGATCACAAAATCCGGCACCCCCACCTGGTCTAAAACCGCCTCAGCCCAGGTCTGCACCGCCGCCGCATCACCAATGTCTACCGCCGTAAAATGCTGATCGGGATACTGACGCGCCAGTTCCGCCATCGTTTCAGCCTGTCGCGCACAGCCCGAAACCCGGTGTCCTTCGGCAATCAATGCCTCCGCCAAGGCCCGCCCTAGGCCACGACTTACGCCCGTAATCACGAAATGTTGGCCCATGGGATACGGTTTGCTCCGGTTTCGTCAGGCTCTAGTATAAGTTGCCGAGAGGGGCGTAACGGCTAGAAGCAAAAAGCCGGGGAGGCATCCTACAGGGGCCGCGACCGCTGGGGTTGGCGGCTATCCCAGGCGAGATCTAGGGCTTGGCGAAAGTCTTGCATGGCGGCGGTGGCCCTTTGGCCTAGTCGAATGCGGGTATGGCCCCGACCAATGTAGGCTTCTGCCAGATAGGGATCGAGGCCAATAGCTTGGTTGAAGTCAGCTAGGGCTTGGTTCCAGTCTTCTAGGAAATAGTGGGCATAGCCTCGGTCGCAGTAGGTGAGGGCATCCTCGGATTTGAGGGCTAGGGCTTGGTTAAAGTCGGCGATGGCGGCCAAATAGCGGCCCTGACGACTCAGAACTCGGCCCCGGTTGGCCAAAATGCGCCCACAGCTAGGATTAAACCTCAGCGCCAGGGTATAGTCGGCGTTCGATCCGTCCATGTCGCCCACCTGCGACCGCAACTGCCCCCGGCTGTCGTACAAATCCGCCAGCCGAAACCGTAGATTCAGGGGCACATCCTCCGCGACGGGGTCGGGGCTATCCAGGGCTAACCCCACCAGGGTTTGATTATAGGAATGATCTTGTAGGGCCGGATTGATGGCTAGCACCCTGGTATAGTCGTCGATGGCTCCTTGAAAATCCCCTAGCTCGTGGCGCAGCATACCTCGGTTAATGTAGGCTTCGGCGTAGTCTGGCTGGTGTTCGAGGGCTTGGTTGATATCGAGGACGGCCTGGTAATAGTTGCGGAGTTGAAAGTGGGCCACCGCCCGATAGTTGAGGGCTTCGGGGTGGCGGGGCTGCTGGGCTAGAAGGGTGGCGAAATCGTCGATGGCGTGCTGATAGGCCTGACGACGGTACTCGGCTAGGGCCGTGTGGGCTCCCTGCTTGAGGTAGGCCAACCCCCGCCAGAGTAAGATCTTTGGAAAGTAAGGCCGCTGGGTCAACACCACCGAAAAGTCGGCTATCGCACCCCCATAGTCCTCCATATCCAGTTTGATGCGCCCCCGATTGCCGTAGGCTTTTAGATCGGTGGGTTGCCGTGCAAGGGCTTGGTTTAAATCCGCCAGACCCGCCGCAAATTGACCTAGGGTGCGGTACAGGTTGCCCCGGTTAATGTAGGCATTGATCAAGCCAGGGTCGAGGTGCAGGGCCATCGAAAAATCCTCCAGCGCCTCCTGTGGACGTTGCAAGTCGCGGTAGGCACAGCCCCGGTTGTAGTAGGCTTTGGCACAGGCATCATCGATCCGAATCGCCTGGGAGAACAGTTCCAGGGCATCTTGGAAATAGCCCAACTTGGCCTTTTCAGTGCCAACCTTCAGGAGTTCGCTAATCATCATGGTATGGCTTCAGTGGCGACATTAGGACACCGTAAGCGACTTAACCTAGCCGCATCGGCTTAGCCGAACGGTTCACTCTGCGATATTCACCTGATAGTTGCGCAACAATACCCTACGCAAAAATACTCTTGTGGGCTCCAGCGATAGACCCATTATGTCGTATCTCCGCCAAAACGACCATGCCCTCCTCAACGGCTAGTCAAGGCTACGGAGAGCACAAGGTTACGAAGAATACAACGCTTCCCTAGACTCCGTAGATCACAAAGTCTCCGCCCCCTCACCCCCAGCCCCTCTCCCAGGGCGGAAGAGGGGAGCCGGAAACTGATCAAAGTATCTCTCTCACCTTGGGAGAGGGATTTAGCGATTATCTTGATTGTCAACTACTTGTGGCCGCGATAGCAGGCTGGGTGGGGGTTGTCTCCCCTGGGTTGCGCCAAGACTGACCCTGAGTGACCAGGGCATTGAGAATGCCCAACAACTTATGGGCGCAGGCAATCAAGGCCACTTTCTTGGGCTTACCCGCGTTTAACAAGCGCTGGTAGAACGGGGGATAATCACGGGGTTATGCTGCACCGCCACGAGGGCCGCCATGTAGAGGGCCGACCGCACTAAGGCTCGCCCCCCCACAATGTGCCGTTTACCCCGCAGTTTGCCACTGTCAAAGTTGAAGGGAGCCACCCCGACGAGACTGGCCAGCTTCTGGGTGGACAACTGGCCCAATTCGGGCCAGACCGCCAACAAGGTGGTGGCAATGACTCGACCGACCCCCGGCACACTGGACAGCCACTCATAGCGCTGTTGACGAGCCTCATCCGCCTGTCGCAGGCTGTCAATTTCTGCGTCTAGCGCCTTGATGCGTTGCTTCATCCAGTCGATGTGGGCTTCAATATCGGCGCGAGCACTTCGGTTCCGCACACGGTGCAATCGCCGCTGCTCGTCGTTGAGCCTCTCCACCACTTGAGCCCGTCGATGCACCAAATCCGACAGGGCTTCCTGCTCCTCGGACGCCAAGGGCTTCGGCAACGGCTGTAACGCCTCCCCAAAATGCGCCAACACCTCCGCATCAATCCGATCCGTCTTCGCCAATCGACCACAGGCTTTACTGAAGTCCCTCCCCCGTTTCGGATTAATCACCGCAACCGCGATCTCCTGGCGTTGCAGCACCTGCACCACCCCTCGCTCCATCCCCCCGTGGATTCCACGACCACTCCGGCTATCACGAAACCCGCTAACTCACCCACGAGTTCCTGCCACCCCGCCTCGTTGTTCGACACCTGCCAACGGCGACCCGACGGACGCAACGCGATATCCAGCTTGGCTTGACTGACATCAATGCCTACCCACTGCCGTACTTCTCCCATGGCGATACCTCATCAGTGGATGACATTTTCCCCGGTCTTGACAGCCATGCCCCACTCAACCTTGTTCGATACGGGTTCGTGACCCTGGCGATTTTTCGAGGTGTTGATGCATGACAGAACGGCGACCTGGACTAAATCTCGGTTTCTAGAACCTGGGGGAAAACGGTCTACCGTCCTGACTCTTAAGATACAAGGGGGATCCTCCAGAGTTTTGTTAGTAGCGACCCGATCTTTCTTTTCCTCCGCTGAATCAGCCGCCTAGTAAAGCGACTGCATCAACCGCTTGCGGTAGGTGGTGGTGAGGTCGTCCCCGTCGCCCAGCAGCTTAAACACCGTCAGCATGGCTTTGCGGGCACCGTCATTCCGAAACTGCCGATCCTGCTGCACGATGACCAGAAATTCGGCTAGGGCGGTGTCATAGTCGGCGGCAAGGGTCGCTTCGCAGGCCCGCCGATAGGCCAGTTCTAGGGGATTGTCCTCAGCGGGTTCGGCGAGGGTGTCGTGCAGGGCGATCAATTCCCGCAGCCCGTCCACCGCGTGGGCGATGGATCGATCCTCGGTGGGGATGAGGTCGATGTATTGGCGGGCTAAGTCCACCGATCCCTGGCCCAGATAAACCTGGGCCGCCGTCATCAACACGGCGGGGTTGTCGGGAAATTGGGTGAGCAGATCGGTCAGGGCCGCTTGGGTAGCCGCGACATCGCCGCTGGCCTGCACCGCATCCAAGGCGTCAAAGGCTTGGTCGAGGGTGGATTTCAGCCCCAGCTTGGTCAGCAATTCCCGAATTTGGGGCTCTGGCAGCACCCCCACAAAGCCCTCCATCACCTGCCCCTGGCTGACGATGCGGACATCGGGCACCCCCTCCACCCGAAAGGCCTTGGCCAGTTCAGGGTTTTGGTCAATGTCAATTTTGGCGACGGTGATGTCGTACTCCTGGGCCAGCTTTTCCAGCATGGGCTTGAGGATTTGGCAGGGGCCGCACCAGGTGGCGTAGAAATCCACCAGCACCACCTGATCGACGGACTGCACCAGCACATCGGTTTCAAAATTGGCTTGGGTAACGGTGATCGACTGTCCCATGGCACCAGCAACAACGGTTCCGGTTCATTACCTTAGCACCCCTAACTGCCGCAGTGTCCTAGAGGGGGCAGATAACCTGGCCGAGATTGGTACAATGGAGGTTAGATCCATGTCCTATCCCTGCGCTTCCAAGGGTGCGCTTGAATGTTTCGATCCATTGCGGCAACGATCTAGCCCCCTGCCATGCCCCCCAAGCCGTATGCTAAAACGCTGACAAGGTAGATGATTAGGTTGATTCGATTGATCGCCGCCCAGCCCGCCGAAACCCACCCCGGATTCCAGCCTCAACCCTACCATCAGGGGAGCCAACGTTTGCACACCATGGGGCTACACCAATGAAGCGTATTGTATTTATCCTAGGCGTCTTAGACGACGAAGATGTAGACTGGCTGGTCTCCACAGGGCAGCGACAGGAAATTCAACCGGGGGAAGTGCTGATCCATGAAGGCCAACCCTGCAACCATTTGTTTTTAATCCTCGATGGTTGCCTAGAGGTGTCGGTACAGGCGCTCAGCCAGCAGCCCATTGCCCAATTGGCCAGCGGCGAAGTGGTGGGGGAAATGTCTTTTGTGGATGGTCTACCCCCCTCAGCCACGGTCATCGCCCTAGAAAATACCGTGGTTTTGGGGATTCCCTGGGAACACCTACACCAACAATTGCAGCAAGATACCTGGTTTGCCTCGCGCTTCTACAAAGCCATGGCCATTCTGCTGTCCAGTCGGCTCCGGAGCACCGTCAAACATCTCCAAGGGGAGCATTGGCGACCCGTGAGCCTAGGCAACGAAACCGGCATTATGGACGAAATGGAGGATCTCCTCTCGATGGGAGAAATCCGCTTCGACTGGCTCCTCAAACGGCTACGCAATGCCCGATCCAACCCTTGGGAAGCCCTAGATCACCCCGAAACCGATGCGTCCCGCCCAGAATAAGACGACAACGAGGACTCCTAGGGCCAGGTTGCCATCTCAGGCAAAATCTAGAGGTACACTAGGAAACAATCGTTCCGATATCACTCTGTGAATCGCCCTGATGCTCAGGCCAAACCATTTTTCAGTGTTCGAGTATGGCATTACATAACAAGCTGAGTAATATTCTGATTGTTGAAGACAGCAAGGGCCGTCGCGAAATCGTCCTAGATGGGTCGGTCTATTCCATTGGCCGCGACCCGAAGTGCGATATTCGGCTGTCCTCTCAGTTTGTCTCTAGGCATCACGCCACCCTCGTGCAACTGCCGAAGGACGACGACACCTTCTACTACCGAATTGTGGACGGCAACCTGAAGGGCAAACCCAGCGCCAACGGAATGCTGATCAACGGGCGCAAACTACTGGCCCACGACCTAAAGAACGAAGACGAGATTGTGTTTGGCCCCCAAGCTAGGGCCATCTACTACCAACTCAAGCGCGATAGCCAATCTAGCCTCCCCCCCGACGAGTTCGACATCACCCTCATCAGCCCCAACATGGTAGAGGAAGGCGAAGAAGAACTCGAGGTCGATGAGAATCCGTTTACCTAATCCTAAATACGGCCTGCTTGCCCCGAGTATCAGCGGGCGAGGTTACCTCGTCCCTACAGTGATCTGAGGCCATGGCGATGGGCTACCCTAAAGCATGGCTCCAATAGCCTGACTGACGGTTTCAAACATGCGTTGGCAGTGGTTATCCTGCTGAAGGGGCAGCTCTTCATTTTTGACCACCAAGTTCACGCGGGCGGTGTTGGCGACTGAGGTGGGTTGGTTGATCATCACCTCAATGGTGGTGAGTTGGGCGAGGGCCACCTGGCCTGGTTTTTCTTTGGCGACAAAATAGTCTTTGTTGGCATACACCATGCTCAGCCCACAATCCTCTAGGGTTTGAACAATGGAAGATCCTAGACTTTGGGGGGTTTCGGGTTCAGAGAGGGTTAATAAGTTGGTATAGCGAGCCATAAAAACCTGTTGGTTGAACCATCACGTCATTGTTAACTGGCACCCTAGCTCTGATGGATTGGCCATCACTGTGTTAAGTTTCGCTGCGGTGCTGTATCAACGGCATCGACCTGATCTATGCCAGCCCTGCCTATGTATATCACAGATACCCTACGGATGTCCTCGGTTGGGCTACGGTTCTAGGCCCTCAGGGAGCCACCGAACTGAGGTTGCGTTGACGCCAGCATCCCCGGTTCGGTTCCCGCCCGATCTATGGTGGCTCTGTCCGGTGGCTATCTATGGCGAGGTTTCTCTACGGTGGGGTTTACCCCTGGTCAAGAACCGTAGATGACCCTAGGCGCAGAAGGATCCCACCAAGGGGCGATTATGTACTAGGAAAGCCGTTGGCACCCCGTGTTAGCCGATACAATCACTCCTATAGCTGATAGCTGGATTAGGATGGGCAAACTATGGCCAAGGCGCAGATATCGCTGGAGGATGAGCGGGCAAAACTGCTGGAACGCTATCACCAGATCCCAGCCTTTGATCGGGAACTGGTGCAGTTGTTCTCCATTATCTACACCCCCGTGGGCAAGACCAAGGTGGTAGATTGCCTCAATGCCTACCTGAGCCACAGCGGCCAAACGCTTAAGTACGACCTAGCCGCATTGAATCCCCATCTGACCCGGTTGATGAACCACGGGATCTTGGTGGCTGAAGGCGGACATGGTTCCCGGTGTCATCCCCTGCTGGTGGAAATGGTGACCCGCGATGCCCTAGCCCAGGGCACCTTTGAGACCATGGTGACGGTGGTGCAGGAGAAGCTGCCAATTCCAACGGCGAACTGGAACCGGAATCAGCGGTCATTCCAAAGCGAAGATCAGTTTCTGCGGGAGGTGCGCATTGGTCTCTATCGGGTGGATTGGGACTACATTGAGGCCCAGTTTGAGACCTACTACAACCATGTTTTTGCCACCAGCCGCATTTCCATGGCCCAGGTGTTTGAGCTAATTTGCAACAACCCCTTCGACCGGGAGTGGTTCCTCACCCTGAAAAAAGACCCCGACATCTACGAAGCGGCCCTGGGCAACCTCTGTGTCAACTCCATCCTGTCCCTCACCCCGGCGGAGGATGCCTTTGCCCTGCTGCATGAGGACTGTCAGCAAGAGGACTCCATGGCCTCGAACCAACTGCGGAATATTTGGATTCAACAACTGCTGATGCGGGGACGGCTGGCGGAGGCGGAAGCGGGGATTAAAGACCTGGCCCAGGATGCCCCGGAGGAGTCCCTTTTGTTGCAGGGCTGGCTCAGTTGTTTGCGGGGAGACTATGCCCAAACCCGCGAGCTAGGCCAGGTGGCGCTCAAGCTGCTGAAGAAGGCCACGGGCAAGCGCAAAATTTACTTTGATACCGTGCCAGGAGTTTTCCCGATATTGGCCCTGTTACAAGAGGGTAGTGCCGCCAGCCTTCGCACCGCAGAGGAATATGCCCATCCCATCGCCGAGCAGACCTATCGCCACTGGCTTGCTGTGACCCACGGATCCCTCGAAAAGGTGGCCCAGACCTTGCAGGGCAATACCACCGCCAAGGCCTACCTCACCAACACCCCCCTCAGCACCCTGGCTGATTCCCATAGCTTTGAGTCGTTGATCGATGCCCTCTGCCTGTACTGGGTGGATTTAGAAACGGCCCGTGATCGGCTTCCAAACCCGGTGAAGGATATTTACAAAGATGCCAAGGCCGCTGGCTACGACTGGTTCGCCCTAGAAGCGGCCATGATCCTAGCTCACCTTAACCCGCGCAGCCTCTACGGCAAGGAAGCCCCGACCCTGCGGGAGTCCACCGGAATTCAGCCCATCACCGAGATCATTAGCCCCAAGGAACCCTGGGAAATGGCCCTGACGGCGTTGATCGGCCTCAACTCCGGTCTGGCCAAGGCCGAAGGATCGGCGGCAGCGGTAGAAACCGAGTACCGGATGGCCTGGTTTTTGACGATGTATTCCGGCCAAAACTGGATGCTGCAACCGAAGGAGCAGAAAATCAGCGTTAAGGGCGGCTGGAGTCGAGGCCGAGCGGTGGCCCTGCATCGCCTGAAGTATAGCCTGTCGGACTTTCCCTACCTGACACCCCAGGATCGGGAGATTTGTGCTTGCCTAACCTCAGAATACGGTTCCTATGGGTCTACCAATTACTATTTCCTGGATAAGGTAATGCTAGCCCTAGTGGGGCATCCCCTGGTGTTTTGGGAAGACGCCCCCACGACGCCCCTGGAAGTCGTTAAAGGAGAACCCGCCCTAACGGTGAAACAGGGCAAAAACGGGATGCTTACCCTCTCCCTGACGCCGCCCCTAGAGGAACAGCAGTCCGTGGCGCTGATTAAGGAAACCCCCACCCGCGTCAAGGTGGTGGAGTTCACCAAGGAACACCAGCGCATCGCCACCATCCTTGGCCCCAAAAACGCCCTGGAGGTGCCGGAAAGCGCCAAGGAAAAGGTGCTAGAAACCCTCAATGCCATCGTCAGCCTGGTGACGGTGCATTCCGACATTGGCGGCGGCATCACCGACGCAGAGGAGGTGCCCGCCCAGACCATTCCCCATATTCACCTGCTGCCTGCGGGGGCTGGCCTCAAGGTGTCGTTGCTGACTCGGCCCTTTGGCGACGATGGCCCCTACTACCGACCGGGCAGCGGCGGCGAAATGGTGCTGGCAGAGGTGGGCGGCAAACGGCTGCAAACCCATCGCAATCTGAAGGAAGAGGAAAAGCTGGCCCGTGCCGTGGAAAAAGCCAGCCCCACCCTACAACGGTTGGAGGATGAGGCTGGAGAATGGCTGATTGAAGACCCGGAAGACTGCCTAGAACTGCTACTGGAATTGCAAGACCTGGGCGATCAGGCGGTGGTGGAATGGCCCGAAGGCGAAAAAATGCGGGTCGTCAATCAGGTGGGTCTGGGGAGTTTCAAGGTGCAGATTCAGCGTCAGCGGGACTGGTTTGCCGCCAATGGCGAACTGTCCATCAGCGATGACCAGGTGTTGGATATGCAGCGGTTGATGGCCCTCCTGGAAGCTTCCCCCGGTCGGTTCATCAAGCTGGCCGATGGGGAATTTGTGGCGCTGACCCAGGAATTTCGCAAGCGCCTCGATGAACTGCGGGCCTTCTCGGAAAACAGCGGCAAGGGCGTGCGTTTCCATCCGCTCGCCTCCCTGGCCATGGAAGACTGGATGGACGAGGTGGGCCAACTCCAAACCGACAAGCACTGGAAGGATCACGTCAAACGCCTAAAGGAAGCCCAGGATCTCAAGCCAGAACTGCCCTCCACCCTGCAAGCGGAACTGCGGGACTACCAGAGAGAGGGCTTTAACTGGCTGGCGCGGTTGGCCCACTGGGGCGTGGGGGCTTGCCTTGCGGACGACATGGGCCTGGGCAAAACCCTGCAAGCCCTGGCGGTGATCCTCACCCGTGCGCCGGAGGGGCCAACCCTGATCGTCGCGCCCACCTCCGTGTGCATGAACTGGCTGAGCGAGGCCGAAAAGTTTGCCCCCACCCTCAACCCCATTCCCTTCGGCAGCGGCGACCGTCAAAAAGTCCTGGACAACCTCCAACCCTTCGACCTACTGGTGTGCAGCTACGGCCTGCTGCAACAGGAAGAAGTCGCCAAAATGCTGGCGGAGGTGCAGTGGCAAACCATCGTGCTAGACGAAGCCCAGGCGATCAAAAATTCCGCCACCAAGCGATCTCAAGCGGCGATGAAACTCCAGGGCGGCTTCAAAATCCTCACCACGGGCACCCCCATCGAAAACCACCTGGGGGAACTGTGGAACCTGTTTCGGTTCATCAATCCCGGTCTGCTGGGTTCCCAGGAACAGTTCAACCAAAAGTTTGCCAACGCCATCGAGCGCAACCAAGACAAACAGGCCCGCAACCGTCTGAAGAAACTCATCCAGCCCTTCATCCTGCGCCGCACCAAAACCCAGGTGCTAGAGGAACTGCCCGCCCGCACCGAAATCACCCTCCAGGTAGAACTCAGCGCTCAGGAAATGGCCTTCTACGAAGCCCTGCGCCGGGAGGCCATCGCCAAACTCTCGGAACCGGGGGCCGAGGGCGGGGCCAAACACCTGCAAGTGCTAGCGGAAATCATGAAACTACGCCGCGCCTGCTGCAACACCCGCCTGGTGAAAGCCGAACCCAAGCTCCCTAGCGCCAAACTGGAAGCTTTTGGCGAAATTCTGGAAGAACTGCTGGAAAATAACCACAAAGCCCTGGTTTTTAGCCAGTTTGTCGATCACCTTGCCATCCTGCGCGAGTTTTTAGATCAGCAAAAGGTTCACTACCAATACCTCGATGGCAGCACCCCCGCCAAAGATCGCAAAAAACGAGTGGATGCCTTCCAATCTGGCCAGGGCGATGTGTTTTTGATTAGCCTCAAAGCCGGGGGCACCGGGTTGAATCTCACCGCAGCGGATTATGTGATCCACATGGATCCCTGGTGGAACCCCGCCGTAGAAGACCAGGCCAGCGACCGCGCCCACCGCATGGGCCAACAACGCCCCGTCACCATCTATCGCCTAGTGGCCCAAAACACCATCGAGGAAAAAATCGTGGACTTGCACAAACAAAAACGCGATCTGGCCGACAGCCTCCTAGAGGGCACCGACATGAGCGGCAAGATCTCCACCGACGAACTGCTGCGGATGATTAGCGAAGGATAAAATACGGTGTCTGAATCTTATTCCGCGCCCCCCAACCCGCCTCTCCCGTCGCCGATTACAGGCTCTATTGATCCCTCCCCTGGGCTTCCCCAACGGTGGCTGGTGCAGGTCTGTCAACATCGTTCCTGCCTGCGGAATCGGAGTGATGAAGTACTGATCGCGTTTCGGGATCACCAATCTCCGCAGATTTTGGTGGCGGCGAGTGGCTGCATGGGGCAGTGTAGTTCGGGGCCAACGGTACACATTCTGCCCGATGATACCTGGTATTGCCGCCTGCACCCGGAGGATGTAGCCGTCATTGTGGAACAACATTTTGGCCAGGGACAACCCGTCGCCGCCTACCTGCACCCCCGATTTCATCACTCCTGAGAGGAGTAGGGCCTGCCATTCAAGCGAGGTAAAGGGGGAGACCTTGACGGAAATGAACGGCTAGGAGACAAAAACTGGGGGCATCCCAGTCTTTTAAGACTGGGATGCCTGTCTTGGTATTAACCCTCTGGATTCACCTCGATGGGCTTAACATGCCAGATGTCGCGGGTGTATTCGGCGATGGTGCGGTCGGCGGAAAATTTGCCGATGCGGGCCGCGTTCAAAATCGACATCCGCGTCCAGCGGGCCTGGTCTTCGTAGCAGCGGCTAACGTGTTCCTGGCACTGCACGTAGGCTCCGTAGTCGGCCATCACCAGGTAGGGATCGTCCACCAGCAGGGAATCCAGCAGGGGCAGGAACAGATCGGGGTGATCTGGGGCAAAGAGACCGCTGGCGATGCTATCGAGGACGCGCTTCAGTTCGGGGTTGGTGTCGTAGTAGAACCAGGGGTTGTGGCCCACGGCCTTGCAGGCGGACACTTGCTCGGTGGTGAGGCCAAACAGGAAGAAGTTGTCGGCCCCCACTTCTTCGCGGATTTCGATGTTGGCCCCATCCAACGTGCCGATGGTGAGGGCACCGTTGAGGGCAAACTTCATGTTTCCGGTGCCGGAGGCTTCGGTGCCAGCGGTGGAAATTTGCTCCGAGAGGTCGGAGGCGGGGAAGATGCGCTGGGCCAGGGAGACGTTGTAGTTGGGCAGGAACACTACCTTCAACCGTCCGGCCACGATGGGATCGGCGTTGACCACATCGGCCACGGCGGTGATCAGCTTCACCACCAGTTTGGCCATGGCATAGCCGGGAGCCGCCTTGCCGCCAAAGATCACCGTGCGGGGCACCACGGGCTGGTCGGGGTGTTGCAGAATCCGGTGGTACAGGGTGATGACGTGGAGGATGTTGAGCAACTGCCGCTTGTACTCGTGGATGCGCTTAATTTGCACATCAAACATGGAGTCGGGGTTGATCTCGATGCCGAGGCGGCTGTGGATGATGTGGGCCAGATCCCACTTGTTGGCCTGTTTGATGGAATGCCAAGCCTGCTGGAAGGTGGGGTTATCCAGGTGGGCTTCCAGGTGGCGCAGGTCGTCGAGGTTGGTAATCCAACTCTCGCCGATGGTTTCGGTAATGAGCTGGGACAGGCGCGGATTGCACTGCAACAGCCAGCGACGGGGGGTGATGCCGTTGGTTTTGTTGGTGAATTTGTCGGGCCAGAGTTCGTAGAAGTCGCGCAGCACGTCCTGTTTCAGTAGTTCCGTATGCAAAGCGGCGACCCCGTTGATGGCATGACTACCCACGCAGGCGAGGTTGGCCATGCGCACCTTCCGTTCGGGACTTTCGGCAATCAGCGATAGCCGCTCCAGCCGTTCGGGATCCTTGGGATAGCGCAGCTTCACCTGACTGAGGAAGCGGTGGTTGATCTCGTAGATTAGCTCCAGGTGGCGGGGCAGCAAGCGCCCAAACAAATCCACCGACCAGCATTCCAGGGCTTCGGGCATCAGGGTGTGGTTGGTATAGCCAAAGCAGCGCTGGGTGATGGTCCAGGCTTGATCCCAGTTAAAGTGATGCTCGTCTAGCAGAATCCGCATCAGTTCCGCCACGCCGATAGCGGGGTGGGTGTCGTTGAGCTGGATGGCAGCAAAGTCGGCCAGGGTTTCGAGATGGCCATGATCCCGCAGGTGCAGGCGAATGATGTCTTGCAGGGAACAGGCCACGAAGAAATACTGCTGTTGCAGCCGTAGCTCTTTGCCCTGGAGGGTTTCGTCGTTGGGGTAGAGGACTTTTGTGATGTTCTCGGAGATCATCTTGTCGGCCACGGCCCCAAAGTAGTCCCCGGCGTTGAAGGCATGGAGGTCAAAGGCGCTGCCCGCCTCCGCCTTCCACAGCCGCAGAATGTTGACGTTCTCGGTGCCGTAGCCCGGAACCGGGGAATCGTGGGGAATGCCGATTACCGTCTGTCCCGGCATCCAGCGCACGCGGTAGTCGTTGTCGCTGTCTTTATAGACCTCGGTGTAGCCGCCGAACTTGATTTCCACCTGATAATCGGGACGGGCGATCTCCCAGGGATTGCCAAAGCTCAGCCACTTGTCGGGCTGCTCGTGCTGGAAGCCGTTGTGGAGCACCTGGGTGAAGATACCAAATTCGTAGCGGATGCCGTAGCCAATGGCAGGCAGGTTCAGGGTGGTGAGGGAATCCATAAAGCAGGCCGCCAGCCGCCCCAGGCCACCGTTGCCCAGGCCCGGTTCTGCCTCCCGCTCCAGCAGTTCGTCCAGTTCCAGGCCCATATCGGCGAGGGTGTGGCGCATGGTTTCGTGCAGGCCCAGGTTGATCAGGCCGTTGCCCAGGTGGCGACCCATGAGGAATTCCGCCGAGAGGTAATAGACGGCCTTAGCTTTGCTGTCGGCGTAGGTTTTGGCGGTGCGGATGCGCTTTTTCATCAATTCGTTGCGCACGCTGTAGGCCAGGGCCATGTAGTAGTCGTGGGCATTGGCAAACTGCTCGTCCTTGCCCTGTTCGCAGTAGAGATTGGTGAATAGCGCCTGCTTAAGCTGCTCCGACGACTCGCTGTGATAGGGCGTCAACGGTGGATCCCGATAGACAGCCCCCTCTGCCGAAGGCTGAGTAATGCTGAATCGGGGACTCTCGGGCTGAGAGACCTGAGAGGTCTGGGAAGATTGGGTGGATGGTCTAATCATGGTTGGCCCCTAACTACATGCATGGTCATGGTCTGTCCCTTCAGCGCACAAGTTGGGGCAAAGCCCTAGGCGCACTCAAGGCGTGAACTCAGTTGTTGAAGTCGTTGAATAGTGGGATAGCTATAGATTCGCTCACTGGGCTGAATACCGAACTGGGAGCTTTAACGGTAATATAGCCAACGCGAATCAGGTTATTAAATCGACTTAAGTGATTTCATGGTAGCGGCTTTCAAGACAAAACGCACGGAGCTTTGTAAAGGCTTCATTCATGCCGCCATTGATTTTTTGGCGATCCCAAAATTTTGCAATCACCGATTGCCTTCAACGCCTGAAAAAATGAACGCCATCATCCTAGATTTAGAATACCCAGAATCCTTATCCAATCACACATATGAAGACCTTGACCTAAGCTGTAATTATGAGAGCTAAATGTAGCAATGTTAAGTTATTTTAACCAATGCGTCTTCCGATGAACTTTTGAGGTCGCTTCGATTCTTAAAGCTTTGGTGTATGGAGTCCTTGAAGATGTAACAGACTATTGCGAAGATGAGCCTGATCGGTCATTTTACCCAGGAAAATCAGCGTCGCCTTCAGCGGAGGTCAGGAGAAAATCAAGGTTGAGTCAGACTATCTATCCCTGAATCAAGGGGCAATTAGGCAACGTTTGATCGATGCCCCTAAACAGGCGTCGGCAGTTTAGGGGGAGATCGAGAAGTGGGTCGAGTTGCCTTCCTTGGGTTGGGCGATCCCTAAAGCTTCGTTAGGGTTTCTCTAGTGTGACAACAGTTACAGATAATCCACAGAAAGATTAGAATTTATTCTGAATTCAGCCGACAAAAACCGCTAATGTCCGATGCTGTCGTTCATCGCCGAGACGGGCAGGTCTTGGCGCGACAGCAGATGTCCCAAGGGAAGCGTAGCTAGAAATACAAATTTCCCTCGATGGATTCCCAATTCTTCCATGGTTCCCCCAAATTTGAGGGCCATGATTTCTCGCATTCCTGCCCCGCCACAGGGTCGATCAGGATAGGGAAAAACGCTCTCCACCGATGGATTGGCCCCGGTAACGGCAAATCACGAAGTTTTGTAACACAATATGAGGTGTACCAATGACGCAGCGTGAATCACGATGACGGCTACCCCCACTCAACCGGATGTCTCCACTCAACCGGACATGTTGCGGCCCCAGTTACCCCAGGGATTGCCCGCTGGTGGCCCTGATCCCCAGCGCTTTGATGTGGCCGAAGCCTGGTATCCCGTCGCCTACGTTGAAGATTTAGACCCAGTCCTACCCACCCGCTTTACCCTACTGGATCAAGGTTTGGTGATTTGGTGGGATCCAAAGGGGAACATCTGGCGGGTGTTTGAGGACAAATGTCCCCACCGTCTCGCGCCTCTGTCCGAAGGTCGCGTCAACGAAGCGGGGCTGTTGGAATGTCCTTACCATGGCTGGGCCTTTTCCGGGGAGGGCACCTGTGAGCAGATTCCCCAACAGGCGGCGGATACCGAGGCCCATCGATCTTCGCGAGCCTGTGCGGTGGCCCTGCCCGCCATCGTCAAACAGGGGTTGTTGTTTGTCTACCCCGGCAAAGCCGAGAATGCGCCCCAGGTGGCGGTGCCCATCATCGGCCCGGTGGAGGAAGACCCCGATGGCTGGGTGATGCTCAACACCTTTCGGGACTTGCCCTACGACGCGATCACCCTGCTGGAAAACGTCCTCGATGCCAGCCACATTCCCTACACCCATCACAAAACCGTGGGTAACCGCGACAACGCCGCTCCCATGGTGACAGAAATGGTGGATTTCTCCAAGCAAGGGTTTCGCGTTCGATGGCCAGAAGGCCCCCGCAAGGGCAAACTCGGCACCCAGCACACCGTGTTTGTTGCCCCAGGATTGATGTACCAAGACCTCACCTCCAAGCAATTTGGCCGCACCCTCACCGTGGTCTACGCCACCCCCATTCGCAAGGGGGAATGCCGCCTGTTTGCGCGGTTTCCCTTCAAATTCTCCGCCAAGCTACCGGGGTTGTTCATTCAGATCACCCCCCGTTGGTTTAGCCACATCGGCAACAATGGCGTGCTAGAGGACGACCAAATTTTTCTGCATCTTCAAGAGCGCGAACTGGAAAAGGCAGACCCCAAACCCTACGCCCAGGCTTGCTATTTGCCCACCCAGGCGGATCGCTACGTGATAGCCTACCGCAAATGGTTGAGCGACTTCCAGGCCTATCCCTTCCCCGGCCAACCTCTGCCGCCAGCATTACCCACCACCGCCCTCTTGGATCGCTACCAGTCCCACACCCAGCACTGCCGCAGTTGTCGGGTAGCGCTACGGCGGATTCAGACCCTTCGCACGGGCCTGCTGATCGTCAGTGCCGTGGCCTGGTCGCTGATTCCTTTGACCCTAACCCTAGCCGGAAGCCTCTCCCCCCTCGGCGGCACCCTGTTGACGGGAGTTCCCCTCATCGCCGGATCCCTATGGCTGTGGCTGGGTCGCCTAGAGCGCCAATTTTCCGAAGGCCGTGCCCTGCCCCCTCGCAACCGTCCGATCAAAACGCAAAAACCTTAACCCTGACTTAAGTTAACAATAACCTTGAGTTTAAGGGAGAATTGATATAGTCAAGGCATCGCCTTTTCGATGGTTTTTAGCGGCTATGCGCCTCTTTGCAGTCGGTGATATTCATGGCTGCGCCACCGCCTTTGACACCCTTTTGTCAGCGATTGCGCTACATCCCAGCGACCGCATGATTACCCTGGGAGACTACATCAATAAAGGGCCAGAAACAAAGACCGTTTTAGACCTTTTACTACGCCTGTCTAGCTGGGGCGTATTAATACCACTCCTGGGTAATCACGAGCTCAAAATGCTCATTGCAGGGCGGTTTGGGCGGGCCGTTGTCCATGGTGAAGTGTTTGTTGATACCCATACCCTAGCCTCCTACGCTGGGTTACCGCCGGGGGGCGAGGTTAATCCCGTCGATTTAACCGTCATTCCCGATAGCCATTGGCATTTTTTGCAGCATGATTGTCTGCGCTGGTTTGCAACCAATAAACACATTTTTTCCCATGGGATGCTGTCCTCCCAAATGCCCCTACTCCGTCAGCCAGATCGGGTGATTTTTTGGAACAAATTAGAGCATCCTCAACCCCATTCATCGGGCAAGGTTCTCGTGTGTGGCCATACCCCCCAACGTAGCGGTTATCCCCTCAATTTAGGGCACACCATTGGGTTAGATACCGCCGCCTGTGAAGGGCAGTGGCTCACCTGCCTAGACATCACCAGCGGCAACATTTGGCAGGCCAACCAACAGGGCCAATTGCGCCAATCACACCTACAAGACTATGGAGCGATGCCACCCACCTTTCCCCACGCGGCCAGGCCCATGGCTCCAGGAGAAACGGGTCTGCCCGCTGGCCCTGCTCCCGCTTGGCCGATGACCCCAGGGTACATTGAGACAGCCGCTAACCCTTATGTGGCAACGGTTTAAGGTCAACCTATCCGTGGCTTTAAGTCGTTCAGTCGGGCGAACCACGGGGGTCGCCGCCTTGGCCCTAAAACCACTTTCAATTTAGCCCTGTGGACAGGGCTTGAGAAGGGCGATGCCAAAAGGCTATAACGACCGCTGACACTGTGTTACAAACCGTTTACGACTGGGTGCCTTGTGTTAGAGTAAGCGGGTAACATGTTTTGCTTTCGGTAGGCTGGTTAATCACAGTCTGATCTCAGTTTTCGGGTAAATCGGTGAGTGCCACTCCGAATCGAACTTGTCTACATTTCACGTCTAATTTGGAGTTGTGCCATGTCGATTTATGTAGGGAACCTAGCCTACAATGCCACGGAGGGAGACATTACCGAAGTCTTCGCCGAGTATGGGGCCGTTAGCCGAGTGACGGTACCCACCGACCGGGAAACGGGGCGTCCTCGCGGTTTTGCCTTTGTGGAAATGGAAAAGGAAGCTGACGAAGATGCGGCCATTGAGGCCCTCGACGGAGCGGAATGGATGGGGCGCGAGCTTCGGGTCAACAAAGCGCGGCCTAAGGAAAAGCGGTCTGGTGGTGGCGCACCCCGAGGCAACTTTGGTGGTCGCGACAATGGCGGCAACCGCGAGTTCTCTCGCTGGTAAACCCAGACGCCTAGGGAGGTGGCCCTCAGTCCTCCTCTACAACCAAACAGAATTGTGAGCCTATGGCAGAGAACTCGTTTTCTCTGCCATTCTTGTTGGGGCGAGGGTGAGGGGCAAAATAGGTTGTTTCTTCGGCTGCGGGTGAGACAGCAGGCTTAGGGGCTAGGATAGCCTGCGTTCTCCTAGGGATTAAAGATTTTCTTTATATTTTCTGCCTGTTTTGGCGATGCAGATCGGCAAAATCTGGGATTTCTAGGGGTATGGCTCGTCACCATAGCGTCGAGCCAGCCTTGCCCTCTTGCCTAATCTATGTGCTATGTGCCCTCTCAATCTGGACTATCTACACCATCTCTGCCACGATCCAGTGGCCTTTCAACAGCTTCAGCACCTATTCGCGGAATGGGAGGCCCAGTATCAGCAGTTGGCGACCCAGGTGGCCCAGCAGATGCAGGACAATCAAGCCTTAGCGACTCAGCAACGTGCTACCGAGGCCGCGAGTCAGGCTAAAAGCCAGTTTTTGGCGATGATGAGCCACGAGCTGCGCACCCCCCTCAATGCCATTTTGGGGTTGTCGTCTCTGCTCAGCCAGCAGGTGGTAGGGCCGCTGACCGCCAAGCAGTTGGAATACCTCAACTGTATCCACGCCAGTGGCGAACACCTTCTATCGCTGATTAGCGACATCCTCGATCTCTCGAAGGTGGAAGCGGGGCAGGAACACCTGCGGCTCTCGGCAGTGGATCTTCCGGCCCTGTGCCAAACCTGCATGGCGATGGTGGAGCCTCGGGTGGCCCCCAAGCCCATCGCCCTGTCCTACCAGGTGGATGCAGCAGCCCAGGACTGCTTCGCCGACGAGCATCGTCTCCGCCAAATGTTGTTGAACCTGCTCTCTAACGCCATCAAGTTTACGGATCGGGGGCAGGTGACGCTGACGGTGCAGGGGGTGGGCGACCTAGTACAGTTTGCCGTGGCCGATACGGGCATTGGCATCCCAGAGGACAAGCTCAATCAGCTTTTTCAGCCCTTTACCCAACTGGATAACACCCTCAATCGCCGCTACGACGGCACCGGACTAGGGCTCGCCCTCACCCAGCAACTCGCCCAATTGCACGGCGGCTATGTCACGGTGGAATCCGTGGTTAACCAAGGCAGTCGATTTTTGCTGTATCTGCCTAGGCATGGCCATCCCAGTAAAACCTTGCGCCCGTCTGAACCCACGCCGCCTCGCGCCCCAACCAACGCCCCTAGCCTAGTGATGCTCGATCCCAACCCCGACCGCCACCATCCCTGGCTAAATTACCTCCAACTCTGCGGCTGGCAGGTCAACCGCCAGACCGATTGGCCGGAGGTCATCGCCGCCCTCCAGCCCCAGCCGCCTCACCTGCTGGTGATTCTGGCTCAGGAAGAGGATCTTGCCCTCGTCGCCAACCTTCAACGGTTGCCTACCCCCCGCCCAACCCTGGTGCTGCTGACGGAACCTGAGATCCCCCCCGTCACCGCCCCCGTGGCAACCCTGGTGGATCTCGTGCTATCCCTACCGCTCACGGTACCTAAACTGGAACGACTGTTGGCCCTAGGATCGATGCACCGATGATAGGCCATCTGGCTTGTTCGTCCCCGCTGATACCGGGGACGCAGACAGCACCCGTGAATACCGGAGGCCGGGGTGAGACTTGGGGTTTGCCAAGCCAGATGCGGTGGGAAATCAGGGTGAACCCTGGCCATAGAACCCGATGGGGCGGGTTATAGTGTGGGTCGGTTATGTCTTGTGTTTTTGGTCTTTTTTTACCGCCTAGGTAGCCCCATGAGTGCCAGCAGCCCTGTTGTTGAAATTTTGTCTGCCGAAGAAATGCGGCGTACCCTCAATCGTCTGGCCTCGGAGGTGATTGAGCGGGGCGGAGACCTGCGCCACCTAGTGCTAATCGGTATCTACACCCGTGGGGTACCCCTAGCCCATATGCTGGCCCACCAAATTCAGCGCCTGGAGGAGGTGCAACTGCCCGTGGGGGCCATCGACATCACCCTCTATCGCGACGACCTCGACAAAATTAGCACCCGCACCCCCGCCCGCACCAAAATTCCCTTCGACCTCACTAACAAAGTGGTGGTGCTGGTGGATGACGTAATCTACAGCGGACGCACCATTCGCGCCGCCCTCAATGCCGTGCTGGACTATGGTCGCCCCAGCGCCATTCGTCTTGCCGTCCTGGTAGACCGAGGCCATCGGGAACTGCCCATCCACCCCGACTTTGTGGGACGGGTGCTACCCACCGCCAAGGACGAATTAGTCAAAGTCTTCCTCCACGACACCGATGGCCGCGATGGGGTGCAGTTGTTGAAACCAGAGGGGTAACCTTCTTGCCGACGTTCTTGCCGACGTTCTTGCCTACTATGGAGGATGAACGTTGTTGAGTTAACCCTGTGACTGTATCGCCCCTGGCCACCCACGAAACCCAAGTCCGCAAGGCCGATCATTTGCGGATTTGCCTCGATGACAATGTGCAGTGCAGCCAGGTGAGCACGGGGCTGGAGCGGTTGCGGTTTCGCCATTGTGCCCTGCCAGAGGTGGATTGGCAGGATCTTGATCTGAGTACGGAATTCTTGGGCCATCGCCTGGGGGCACCGTTGCTGATTTCCTCCATGACGGGGGGCACCGAGGAAGCCCAGCGAATTAACCAGCGTCTAGCCGCCACCGCCCAGCGCTACGGTCTGGCCATGGGGGTCGGTTCCCAGCGAGTCGCCGTAGAGAACCCCGACCTAATGACCACCTTTCGGGTGCGGGACGTGGCCCCAGACATTCTACTACTGGCCAACCTGGGGGCGGTGCAGCTCAATTATGACTACGGCCTCGACCAATGCCACCAGGTGGTGGATCACCTAGAGGCCAGCGCCCTGATTCTGCACCTCAACCCCCTGCAAGAGGCGGTGCAAACCCGTGGCGACACCAATTTCAAAGGACTGCTGACCAAAATTGAGCAAATCTGCGCCGCCCTGCCCGTGCCCGTGGTGGTGAAGGAGGTGGGCAACGGCATCTCTGCCCCCCTAGTGCGGCGACTGATGGAGGCGGGGGTGGCCGCTGTGGATGTGGCTGGGGCCGGGGGCACTTCCTGGGCCAAGGTGGAAAGCGAACGGGCCACCGATCCCCTCCAGCGTCGCCTGGGCCAAACCTTTGCCGATTGGGGCCTGCCCACCGCCGATTGCCTGATCTCCGCCCGCCAAGTCGCCCCTAACCTACCGCTGATTGCCTCCGGTGGCCTGCGCAACGGCCTAGACGTGGCCAAAACCCTCGCCCTAGGGGCCGATCTGGCAGGGCTGGCCTATCCCTTTTTGAAGGCCGCCAGCGATTCTGAAGCCGCCGTTGCCGCCCTCGCCGAGGTACTAATCGCCGAAATCAAAACCGTCCTCTTTTGTACCGGGCAAGCCACCCTCTCCGGCCTCCGCCAGGAAGGGGTTTTGCTGAAATCCAAAAGTCTTTAGGGTCGCCTGATTATTCTCTAGCCTGTACGACATAGGACTACCGATGACTCCGGTTAAAGGAAGCGTCATACCTGCACTCACCTGACTGGGGTGGCCCCCAACCGTCAGATTCTCGTCCTTAGCACCGCCTCTTCCCGGCAAGGCCTATGACCAAGGCCTCTAACCCCAGCTTGGCATGATGCGCCCTACGGGTCGGGGAGGGTTTGGGCGATGGTGAGCCATTCTTTGACGACGTAGGGCGCGACGACGAGTTGGGCGGGGGCTTGGCCCACCAGGGGCACGGACAGGGTGAGGGGAATGGGGCGGGGCATCACCGTCAACACCGCCGCTAGGTCGTATTGGCTAACGTTGTCGGGCAGCACCGAGGCTGGGGTTTGGGGATCGAGGGCGTAGGGGGCGATCCAGTGGGCGGTGGTTCCGGTGTCGATAGTGAGGTCACCCTGGCGATCCACCGTCACCTGCCCCGGAAAGCCGACAAGACGCAGGTAGATGCCCTGGATCTCTGACCCTCGGTAGCGTTTGAATACCGTGGCCTGCCAGGCCATATCCCGCTGATCGCGCAGGCTTTGGCGAGATCGGAAGGTGGTTTGGCCCGGTTGTTCGTGGTAGGTGTGGATGGAGGCCCAGGCGGGGGCCGCAGTGACGATCAGCAGCAACAGACCCAGCGCCAACGCTAGAGCCAGACGCCGTGCCCAGACCCACAGGGTATCTGGGGTGATTCGGTGGCTAACAGTCATGACCTCTCCTTGGCCGGCGGGCGAGGAGATCGATCCTCTACCCCTACCCCTACCCCGTCCCATACCCTACAGGTTAGCCATCTGGTCGAGGGTTTGGCGATAGCCAGCGGCATTGCCCTGTTGCAGGTAGAGGTTCGCGGCCTGTTCAAAGTCTTGCCGTGCCCCCAGGCTGTCTCCCAGGCGGGCTCGCGCCATACCCCGGCTCAAGAACAACTCCGGGTTGTTTTGGTTGGAACCTTGGATGATGGCACGGGTGAAGTCCTCGTAGGCGCTGGGGATTTGTCCCACGGTCAGGTAGGCTTCGCCCCGGGCGGCGTAGGCATCCAGGTTGTTGGGTTGGATGGCCAGGGCTTGGCTATAGTCGTCGATGGCTCCAAAGGGATCCCCAAGGGCCATGCGAACTTGCCCCCTGGCCAGGAAGGCATCGACGTAGGCGGGGTCGATAAACAGGGCCTCGGTGTAGCTTTCTAGGGCCGCGAGAATATTTCCGGCCTGCTTCAGCACGTCGCCTTGTTGCTTATGGGCCAAGGCAGAATCGGGATTGAGTTGCAGCACCTGGGCAAAGTCCTGTTCGGCCCCCCTCAGGTTGCCCTGACTGGCGCGAATGGCCCCCCGACTGAGGTAGGCTTCGGCCAGTTGGGGGTTGAGTACCAGGGCTTGATTTAAGTCCTGGAGGGCACGGGTGGTACGGCCCTGGCGGAAATACACATGGCTACGATTGAGGTAGGCGCTGGCCAGTTGATCGTTGCGGCGAATGGCCTCGTTCAGGTCGTTGAGGGCGGCGTCATACAGCCCTAGGCGATAGTGGGCCACCCCGCGTCCCATATAGGCTCTGGGCCGATCCCCATTCAGTTCAATGGCACGACTAAAGTCAGCAATCGCCCCTGGATAATCGCCCAGTGCTTCCTGCGCAAAGCCCCGCAGCAGGTAGGCCGAGGCGTGGTTGGGGTTAATGGCCAGGGCGGTGTTAAAGTCCTCCAGGGCCAGGTCGTAGCGCCCCCGTTCGGCGTCAATCAGCCCCCGGTAGAGGTAGGCGTTGGCGTTGGTGTCATCGGCGGCCAGGGCGGTGTTAAAGTCCTCCAGGGCCTGGGCCAGATCCCCTTGCCGATAGAACACCGCGCCCCGTGCCAGATAGGCGGTGGCGTTGCTGGGGTTGATGGCAATGGCTCGGTTGAGGTCGGCGAGGGCCAACTCCGTTTCGCCCTGCTGCGCTAGGGTCAACCCTCGATAGAGGTAGGCATTGGCGTTGCTGGGGTCGAGGGTGAGGGCGTTGGTGAAAAATTCTAGCGCCTCAGGATAGTTCTGGCTGTTGTAGCGTTCGATGCCCTGGTTGAGGGCTTCTACCGCTAGGACACGCGGGTCTTCCTCCGCTTCAATGGCGGGGAAGTCCTCTTCCTCTTCCTCTTCCTCTTCCTCTTCCTGGCTGAGTTCCCCATCCTCTAGGTCGTCCGCTGGGGGCATGGCTTCCGTGGGCAGGTTTTCCGGCAGCAAACCGTCTAACGAATCCTGCTCGAACCAAAGGCTGTCGGCAGGGGCTAGTTCAATGTCGGAGTCATCGGGGGTCGCGTCCGTGGTGCCCGCCCCCCACGGAGTGTCTACCTGGGTGGGAAGGGGCTGTTTGTCCTCAGCCTCGGAGGCGGCACCGTCCTGGGCCTGGGCCACAGGCAACAGGGCCAGGAGTGTTCCTAACACCCCACAGACCAACAGGATATGGCGTAGTTTCATAATGTTTCCCTCCCCCTCTGGGGTCTGACGCTGGGGTCTGAGCGACATAACACAACCCTGGGCCTAATGATAGGTCAGCTTTTTCAGGTTGGAATATTGATGTTGCGGTTTCGCGGTGACCGATGCCGTTGCGGGCTGGGGGGCTGGCGGATCTATACCCCCCTCGTCACCGTCTCTAGCCAGGCCCAGCATCTAACCTATCTAACCTGGGGCAGGGCGTTAAGGTCGTGAACTAATCCGGGTAATCTAGATAGCGGGGATTTCACAGGTGGAGGTCGATGGCGGATGATCCGGGGTGAGTTAGTGTGTCATTTTCGGCCCGGTGGGCAGGTGGTCTATGCCAACGAGGCCTACGGTCAATACTTTGGTTGCGACGTGGTGGATCTGGCCAATCTCACCGAACCTCCCCACCTCAGTCAGAGTCTCGATGGCTGGCCCGAACTGAACGTGATGACCATCACCCTCGACCATGCTCAGCTTAACCACGAAACCCGCATCCAGGCTCCCAACACCGAGGTGCTGTGGCAGCAGTGGTACAACCATGGCCAGTTTGACGACCAGGGCCAACTGATCGAAATTCAGGCCGTCGGACGCGACATCACCCGCTATAAACGGGCGGAGGTGCGTCTTCAGCACCAGATCGAGCGAGAAAAGTCCCTAGGGCGGCTGGTGGATCGTCTGCGCCAAAGCTTTGACCTCCAGGATATGTTTGCTGTGGCCACCGAGGAACTGCGGCACCTGCTGGGCTGTGATCGCACCTCGGTGTACCAGTTTGCCGAGGACTGGAGCGGTCACTTTGTCTCGGAATCTGTGGCCGAGGGCTGGATCCGGCTGGTGGGGGATGGCCGTCGCACCATCTGGTCAGACACCTACCTACAAGAGCACCGGGGAGGCCGCTACCGCCACCGGGAAACCTTTGCCGTAGATGACATTTACCTCAGTGGCCACACCCCTTGCCACATCGACATTTTGGAGCAATTTCAGGTGCGGGCCTATGCCATCGTGCCCATTTTTCAGCAAGACCAGCTCTGGGGGCTGCTGAGCGCCTACCACAATGCCACCTCCCGCCGCTGGCAAGCCCAGGACGTGGATCTGATGACCCAGGTGTCTCACCATTTGGGGTTAGCGCTGTACCAAATTGGGCTGTTGGATCAGGCTCAACAGGCGAAGGATGCCGCCGAGCGGGCCAACCGCGCCAAGAGCGACTTTTTAGCCCACATGAGCCACGAACTCCGCACGCCCCTGAACGCCATCCTCGGCTATGCCCAGCTTTTGCGCCGCGACACCCGCCTACCCGAAGACACCCAAGATCACCTCGCCACCATCGCCTCCAGCGGCGAATACCTGCTCAGTCTGATTAACGACATCCTCAGTTTGGCCAAAATAGAAGCAGGCCAAATGAGTTTAATCGCCAGTGCCTTTAGCCTGCCGGACTTGGTGCAGCAGTTGGTGGATATGCTGTTGCCCAGGGCCAACGCCCAGGGGCTGAGCCTCACCTTTCACCTGGGGGAGGATCTGCCCTCCTACATCCGCACCGACCAGGGTAAACTTCAGCAAATTTTGCTCAACCTGCTGGACAACGCCCTCAAGTTCACCCCCGCCGGGACGGTGATCCTAACGGTGGCTGGGGCTAAACCCGAGGACAGCCAGACTCCCACGTTACGTTTCAGCATCAGCGACACTGGCCCCGGCATTGCTGCCGACCAAATCCGGGATTTATTTCAGCCCTTTTCCCAAACCGACACGGGCCGCACCCGCCAGGATGGAACGGGTCTGGGGTTGGCCCTCAGTCGGCGGTTTGCCCAAATCCTAGGGGGCGACCTCACCCTGGCCCACACTAGCCCCCAGGGCAGCACCTTCGTCCTGCATCTGCCCGTAACGGTGGTGGATCAGGTGGAGCTAAAGCCGCGCCCAGGGGACGAAGCCGTGCTGGGTCTGGCCCCCGATCAGGCGGTGCCGCGCATCCTCGTAGCCGACGACAACGAACCGAATCGGCGGCTGCTCCTCACCCTGCTCAAAACCCTAGGCTTTGAGGTGATGGGAGCCTGCGATGGCCAGGATGCCGTAGATCAGTGGCGGCAGGGGCACCCCAACCTGATTTTGATGGATCTCCGGATGCCCCGGATGGACGGCTACCAAGCCACCTGGCAGATTCGATCCGAGAGCGCCGAGAGCGCCGCTGGGCCAGTGGTGATCGCCCTTAGCGCCAGTGCCTTTGACGAAGATGAAGTGACGGCCCTAGAGAGCGGCTGCGACGGCTTCCTCCGCAAGCCCATCCGAGAGAACGACCTACTAGAGGCCATCCGACAACATCTTGGGGTACGCTATGTCTATGCCGAGCCAACCGTTCCAGCCGCCCCCGTCTCCCTCGGTTCGCCATCCGTCGATGCATCTGGCCTCGATTTAACCGCCCTCCCCGCCGACTGGGTGCAGCGGCTGTATGCAGGAGCGATGGTGGCCAATAGCCAAGCGCTTTATGCCCTGCTAGATGACCTGCCCCCCGACCATCAACCGTTGGCTCTCACCTTGCGCCGTTGGGTGCAGGATTTTCGTTGTGACAAAATTGTCGAACTGGTAGAACAAGGGCGTGACGCAACCGGAAGGGAATCCGATCATCCTGATTGTGGATGACACCACCGAGAATTTGCGGGTGCTGTCCACTGCACTTATCGCCCAGAGCTACGATGTGCGTGGGGTGATTAATGGCGACATGGCGCTGCGGGTGGCCCAGGCCGAGCGCCCTGATTTAATTTTGCTGGATATTCGGATGCCAGGGATGGACGGCTACGAGGTGTGTCGGCGGCTGAAGGGAAACCCAACCACCCAAGACATCCCCGTGATTTTTCTCAGCGCCCTAGGGGATTCCATCGACAAGGTGCAAGCCTTTGGGGTGGGTGGCGTGGACTATATTACCAAGCCCTTCCAACTCGATGAGGTGCTGGTACGGGTGAAGAACCAACTGGCCCTCCAGATCGCCCAGCGCACCATTCAGCGGATGAACCAAACCCTGGAACAGCAGGTAAAAACCCGTACCGCCGAACTGGCTCAGGCCAACCGCATCCTCAGTCAAGAAATTGAAGAACGCAAGCGCATCGAGAAAGACCTGCGCGATTCGGAGATGCGCTACCGCCTGGTGGCCGACAACATCAGCGACCTGGTGGGCCTGCACGACCTGAAGGGGCATTTTATCTACGTCAGCCCTTCCTGCCTGGGCCTGCTGGGTCACACCGCCGACAAGCTGACGGGGCAAAACTTCTACGACTTCATCCACCCCGACGACCGGGAGCGGGTGCGCCTACAAATCCAAGCCCTGCGCCCCCCCCAAACCCTAGCCCAGTTGATCTACCGGGCGGTGCGATCCTCCGGCGACGAGCTTTGGCTAGAGACCCTAGCCCGTCCCATCCTCAACGAACGGGGCCGAGTGGTGCAGGTGCAAACGGTGTCGCGGGACGTGACCGAACGGGTGCGGGTAGAGGCCCAACTGCGCCACCAGGCGCTCTACGACGACCTCACCCAACTGCCCAACCGCACCCTGTTTATGGAGCGGGTAGACTATGCCCTCCACCAGGGGCACACCCCCCGTTCCTTTGCGGTGCTGTTCATTGATATTGACCGCTTTAAGCTGATTAACGACAGCCTGGGCCATGGGGCGGGCGATCATCTGCTGAAAACCGTCGTCCAAATTCTCGGCCAATACCTACGCCCCTGCGACACCCTAGCCCGCTGGGGGGGCGATGAATTTGGCCTGCTGCTGCCCGACCTCAATGACATCACCAGCGCCATTGAGGTGGCCACCGCCATCCAAACCGGATTGGCCCATCCCATCCATCTGGAGAATCAGCCCGTGGTGATCAGCGCCAGCATCGGTATTGTGTGGTCGGCGGGCTATTACCAAAGCGGCACCGAAATTCTCCGGGATGCCGACACCGCCATGTATCGGGCCAAAAGCCGGGGCCGTGCCTGCTACGAGGTCTTCGACCCGGAAATGCATCAGGAAATGCTGCACCGCCTCACCCTAGAACACGACCTGCGGCGGGCCATCGAAACCGATCAACTTCAGGTCTATTACCAACCCCAGGTAGACCTGGCCACGGGCCAATGGCTGGGGGTAGAGGCGCTGGCCCGGTGGCCCCACCCCGAACGGGGCATGATTAGCCCCCAGGTGTTTATCCCCATCGCCGAAGAAGCCGGACTGATCCAAGCCGTTGGGGAATGGGTGTTGTGGGCCACCTGCCATCAGTTGCAGCAGTGGCACCGCCAGTTTCCCGATCAGCCCCTCTATGCCAGCGTGAACGTGGCCAGTCAGCAACTTCAGCGGTCGGATTTCTTGAATACCATCGACCAAGTGCTGGCGAGCACCGCCCTCGATCCCGCCTTTCTCCACCTGGAAATTACCGAACGGGCCTTAATTGAAGACACCGCCCACACGGCTGAAGTCTTGGCCGGACTGCGGCAGCTTGGCATTCAGGTGAACCTAGACGACTTTGGTACCGGATATTCCTCCCTCAGCTATCTGCATCGTTTTCCGGTGGACGTGCTGAAGATCGATCAGTCCTTTGTGGGCCAAATTCAGCCCGATCATCCCCAATCCGAAGCCTTGGGGATCATCCGCGCCATCCTCAACTTAGCCCAGGGGATGGGAATGCAGGTGGTGGCCGAAGGGGTGGAAACCGACTATCAGCGGCAGCAACTCGCCCAGATGGGTTGCCCCATGGGTCAGGGCTATTACTTCGCCCGCCCCCTCCCCGCCGAAACCATGACCCAACGCCTGAGTGCCCAAGTCGTCGCGAATCCGTCCTAGGCGTCAACACTAAAGAAAACCATAGGGATTTCGCCAAACCGCCCGCGCTCCCTTTACCCTCATAGGTATCGTGTTCTCTCCCGCCGGAACGTGATTGGTTCTTGATGTCCCTAGGCGTTGCATTGGTTGCCATGACGCCCTCCTACAGCCCAGATCAACTGCTCTCCCGTTGCTCTACAGCGGGTCATTTCGCCATGGGAACGCCCTCCCACCTTCCCGATCTGCCGCCGTTCCAGCGTGACGTTACCCATGGTGAGGTGGCCGAAGCGCTGCGGGTGACGGGCACCGTGCAGGGGGTGGGCTTTCGGCCCACGGTCTATCGGCTGGCGGTGGAACTGGGGTTACGCGGCCATGTGCTGAACGATGGCGAAGGCGTGTTGATTCATCTGGCGGGTACCCAGGCCCAACTCAACCAGTTTGTGGCTAATTTACTGAAGGAAAAGCCACCCTTAGCCAAAATTGCCTGTATTCAGCGTTATTCCTTAGC
Source organism: Phormidium sp. FACHB-1136 (assembly GCF_014697375.1). Classification (GTDB taxonomy): domain Bacteria; phylum Cyanobacteriota; class Cyanobacteriia; order Phormidesmidales; family Phormidesmidaceae; genus Nodosilinea. The sequence continues at coordinate 3,703 of NZ_JACJRS010000015.1, read as the reverse complement.
CTTGGACGCCGTGACGGAACAAGGCTTCACCATTGCCGAAAGCACCCACACCCCCGCCCGCACCGAAATCCCCCCCGATGCCGCCACCTGTCCCCAGTGTCTAGCGGATATTCTCAATCCCCGCAGCCGCTACTTTCGCTATCCCTTCACCAACTGCACCCACTGCGGCCCCCGGCTCAGCATCATCCGCCACCTACCCTACGACCGCCAAAGCACCAGCATGGCCTGGTTTGAGATGTGCCCCTCCTGCCGCCAGGACTACCAGGACGTGGGCAACCGCCGCTTCCATGCCCAGCCCACCGCCTGCCCCGTCTGCGGCCCCAAGGTGTGGCTAGAGCGGGCCGACGGCAAACCTTCATGCAGCCAGTCCCTCTCCTTAGTTGACGAAGCCGAAGCCGTCGCTACCCTGATTTTGCGAGGCGAAATTGTTGCCATCAAAGGTCTAGGCGGTGTTCACCTCGCCTGCGATGCCACTAATGATGACGCCGTCCAGAACTTACGCCAGCGCAAACACCGCTACCACAAACCCTTCGCCCTCATGGTGAAGGATCTCGCCGCCATCGCCCCCTACTGCGAGATCAGCCCCCAGGAAGCCGAATTGTTGCAAAGCCCTGCCGCCCCCATCGTCCTCCTCACCCCACTCCCCACTCCCCACTCCCCACTCCCCACTCCCCACTCCCCACTCCCCCTCTCCCCATCCCTCTCCCCCGGCTTAGGAACTCTCGGCGTCATGCTGCCCTACACGCCCCTGCATCACCTGATTTTGCAGCGGTTGGATCGGCCCATTGTGATGACTAGCGGCAACCGTTCCGACGAACCGCAATGCATCACCAACGAAGCGGTACGGGAACAGTTGGGCGACATTGCCACCTACTTTTTGCTGCACAACCGCGACATTGTGAACCGGGTGGATGATTCTGTGGTGCGGGTCGTCGAGGGCCAGCCCCAGATTCTCCGACGGGCTAGGGGATACGCCCCTGCGCCGATTGCGTTGCCCGCTGGGTTTGAGTGTGTGCCGCCAATTCTCGCCCTCGGTGGCGAACTCAAAAGTACCTTCTGCCTGCTGCGGCCCGGACAGGCGATTCTCTCCCAACACCTGGGCGACTTGGAAAATGCAGCGGCCTACCAGGGCTATCGGCAGGCGCTGGATCTCTACCTCAACCTGTTTGAATACGAACCCGCTCATCTCGTCGTGGATGCCCACCCGGAATATCTCTCCACCAAACTGGGCCAAGACTGGGCCGAGCGTCAGGGCATTCCCCTCACCACTGTGCAGCACCACCATGCCCACATCGCCGCTTGCATGGCGGATAATGGCTTGCCGTTGGAAGCGCCCCCCGTCCTCGGCATCGCCCTAGATGGCCTGGGCTATGGCGACGATGGCACGCTCTGGGGCGGCGAATTTCTGCTGGCGGACTATCGCCAATGTCGTCGCCTCGCCCACCTCAAACCCGTGGCCCTGCTGGGCGGCACCCAGGCCATCCGCCAACCCTGGCGCAACACCTACGCCCACCTCGTCGCAGCCTTTGGGGATTGGCAAACCGTCCAGAAAACCTTCCCAAAACTGGCCTTGGTGCGCTTTTTCAAAAATAAACCCCTGGCCCTGCTAGATTCCATGCTGGCCCAAAACCTCAATGCACCCCTGGCCTCCGCCGCCGGACGCTTGTTTGATGCCGTCGCCGCCGCCGTGGGCCTCTGTCGCGAAACCGCCACCTACGAAGGCCAAGGAGCCATCGAACTCGAAGCCCTCATCCAACCCCACCACCTCGAATCCGCCCAAGATTCCGCCTACTCCTTCACCCTTCAGGGCACACCCAATACCGTAGGGGCGAGGTCTCCTCGCCCGCTGATCCTGGAGATCAACAAGCCGGATTCCGCATTCAACCCTCAACCCCTAGTGCTTGACCCCGCCCCCCTGTGGCCCAGTCTGCTCCAGGATTTACAGCAAAATACGGATCCCGCAATCATCGCCGCCCGTTTCCATGTAGGATTCGCCAACGCCCTATCCACCCTGGCCCAAAACCTGGCCCAACGTCACCACGTAACAACCGTTGCCCTCTCCGGCGGCGTGTTTCAAAATCAAATCCTCACCGCCCAAGTGAAACAAACCCTGCAAACCCTTGGCCTCACCGTCCTCACCCATCACCAAGTCCCCCCCAATGACGGCGGGCTCTCCCTCGGCCAAGCCGTGATCGCCGCCGCCCAATCCTCCCAACCACCGCCTACGTAGATCGCGGTTTTTAAGGCAAAGTTCAAAAGTTAAAAGTTAAAACCCCAAACTCAACCTAAAAGACTCCTATGTGCCTCGGAATTCCTGGACAGATTCAATCCATCAGCGACCCCGTTAACCAACTCGCTATTGTCGATATCAGCGGTGTGCGGCGGCCTGTCAACATTGCCTGCATTGTGGATGAAGACCATCCCCTCGAAAGCTGTGTGGGGGAATGGGTGCTGGTTCATGTCGGTTTTGCCCTCAACCGCATCGATCCCGACGAGGCGGCAGCTACGTTAGATTTACTTGATCAACTCGCAGAATTTGACACCAGGGAATTAGAAATAGCAAACTTAAAATGATCTCACAAAATCTCCCGATTTGAGATTGCTGTAAAAGGAGAAAAATAGTGCAATTACCAGAGCCTCAAGTAAAGACATTCTCTAATTTAGTTAATGCGATTGAGCAGGGACAAATTAAAATTCCGCAATTCCAGAGAGACTTTGTATGGACTATGCAGAAATCAGCAGGACTGATAGATAGCATTGTCAAAGGATATCCAATAGGAACATTTATTTTTTGGCGCACCAAAGAACGTCTCCGTTCTGTTAAAAATATTGGAAATCAACTTCTCCCAGAGGCTGATCAAGGCGATTTTGTCGATTATGTTTTAGATGGACAACAGAGATTAACAAGCCTTTTTGCCAGTCTGAGAGGTATCACCTTAGTTCGAGAAAATAGTCGAGAAGATGATTTCTCCAAAATTTTCATTGACTTAGATGCCGAAGAGTCTGATCAGATTGTTATAACTGACATCGAAGGCAGAGATACAGATGGCTTAATCAGTGTCCTGAATCTCTTGGCAGGTGACTTTACAGTATTAGCTTCATATTCCAGTAAATATCATGAGAAACTTAAAATCTACAAAAATAGAATTGAAAGCTATCAATACTCCATAATTCAGGTTAAAGATGCACCTGTAGATATAGCTACAGAGATTTTCACTCGAATCAATGTCGGAGGAAAGTCATTATCTCTTTTTGAGATCATGGTTGCAAAGACTTTTGATGCTGATAAGTCATTTGACTTGTCAGAGAAATTCCAGGAGCTAGTAGATGCACTAAAACCTCTAGACTACGAGACTATTTCAGATGCCACTGTTTTGCAAGTAATTTCATTGATTCTGACAAAAGAATGCAAGAGGCAAGTCATCTTAAACATTCGCAAGGATGAGTTTATCAATACTTGGGATAAAGCAAAAGATGCCATAGAGAGAACTGTTGAGTACTTTAAAAACTGCTATCGAATCCCAGTCTCTCAACTACTTCCCTACAATGCCCTGATTGTTCCTTTTTCTTATTTCTTCTTTCATCATCCTGATAAACTGGACAGTCATAAGTTCTGGACAGGGGTACTAAGTTACTAAGCTTTGGGAGACCTGAGGGGGCAAGGGGTTAAGCTTAGCGGCGATGAATTTAGGCAAAAGTAGAG
>NZ_JACJRS010000149.1 GCF_014697375.1 Phormidium sp. FACHB-1136 | reverse complement strand
AGGAATAATGTCATTGAGATATTTTAAGGTTTTATTTTTGTTGAGCAATTCCTGCTGGCGTTCCTCAAAGTCCCAGAATCCTTTTTGTCCCATAGTCCTGATGAGAAGTGAGTAATTTATACTGTCTATGATCTCATCTTTTCGTGTCTATCGACTATCTCTTTAAGAATCAAAATACTAATGATCAAATATTGGGCTATTAGCAAATATTTCAGGAATCTAGATTTCGACATGAGTCTCATTGTGAGACAGTGCCTTCAGTATTTTTCGAGGTGCCCGATCAAATATTGGGCTATTAGCAAATATTTCAGGAATCTAGATTTCGACATGAGTCTCATTGTGAGACAGTGCCTTCAGTATTTTTCGAGGTGCCCGATTGGCAGTATTCAAGCCTCAGCCGATCACAAACATGCTCTTTTGCCGTGAGCCAGTCTCCCTGACGGCCAGCCCGCTCCCCCCTCAATCCCTAGTTTCCCTAGTTGGCCCAGCGCTATAAAGGCCCAAAAGTGCCCTATGGTAATAATGCAAACTTAGGGTAGTGCAAGGGCCATGGCTAAAGGACGGGGAGTTGTCCGCTGCGGGCAGCAGGTTGCCGCTTTTCTGGCAGTGATGGTGTTGACTTGGGCAATGGTGGGCTGCGCCAAACCCACAGAGCCCACAGTGCTGCTGTCGGAACCTACGGAAGCGCCTCACCTGTTGGCTGGCCCCATTGCCGAGGTGTCGCCACCGGAAACCCTAGATACCCTGAAGCAAATCATTGATGCCTATACGCCTCAGGTGCGTATCCTCAGCCCCCGACCGGGGGAAGTGGTGGAGAGTGCTACGGTGTCGGTGCGGTTCCAGGTGCGCGGGTTGCCCTTGTTTAAAGATGAAACCTGGCAGCTTGGCCCCCACCTCCATGTGTTTTTAGATGACCAGCCCTACCAAGCCGTTTATGATGCCTCGGAGCCCTTGGTACTCGAAGACTTGGCCCCCGGTACCCACACCCTGCGCGTGTTTGCCTCCCGCCCCTGGCATGAGAGCTTTAAAAACGAAGGAGCCTTTGATCAACGCACTTTCCATATCTTCGCGCCCACGCCCCAAAACGAAGTCAACGCCAGTGCCCCCCTGCTCACCTACAGCCGTCCCCAAGGCACCTACGGGGCCGAGCCGATCATGCTGGACTTCTACCTCACGAATGCGCCCCTGCACCTCAGTGCCCAGGAAGATCCCAAGGATGACCTCCACGACTGGCGGATTCGCTGCACCGTCAACGGTCAAAGCTTTGTGTTTGACCAATGGCAACCCATTTACCTCAAAGGGTTCCAGCCCGGTAAAAATTGGGTGCAGCTAGAGTTGATCGACGAAACCGGACGCCCCATCGACAACCGCTTTAACAACACGGTGCGCGTGGTTGACTACCAGCCTGGAGGTACCGATACTCTGTCTCGCTTGGTGCGCGGTGAACTGGACTTGAACGCGGTGGCCAGCATTATCGATCCCACCTACACGCCACCCCTCCCCCCAGAACCAGCGGATGACCCCAGGGCCACCACTGAGTCTGATGGGTCGCAGGATGTCGTCGATCCCGCCCTGCCGGAACCCTTAGCGGAACAGGCCGAGGAGGCCACACCCAAGGCTGACATTCTAGAAAACCCCGAACTAGAAAACCCCGAACTAGAAAACCCCGAACTAGAATCCCTTGACTTACCGCCCCAAGATGTCCCTGAGGAAGCCCCTAGCCTGGTTCCAGTTCCAGTACACCAGACTCTCTCGGCCCCTAGTACTCAGGAAGAGGAGGCTAGGGCGGATCGCGACCCTGTTTCCGCCGAAGACGCCCCTATCGTTGAGGACGAAGTTGGGGATGGGAGAGAAGATGCCGCCAGCGATGCCGCTATCAACATGGATGCTGCACCTGTCCTGGCTCCGCTGACATCTGGCGAGTTCCCCCTCCAAACCCAAACCCAAACTCGTGCACAGACCCAGACCCAGACGCCCCCAGATAGCCCAGCCGATAGGGCCAAGGGAATGATGAAACGCTGGAAGCGCTGGGCCGATCAGCAAACGCTACCGGGCTTTGGGGCTACCCAGCCGGATCCGGAACTAGCACCGCCCGTTCCAGTCTACGAAGTGCCGGCGGCGAATTCCCCAGCCCTAGACACCCCTGAAACGGGATCTACCGACGAGGCCAACGACCTCCCTATGGTGATGCCGGAGTTGATTGAGCCCTACCTCACCCAGCCCTACATGACCGAGCCGCGCCTAGAATTGCAGCCCTTTGATCCGGAGGAAGGGGCGATGGGAGAAGAGATACAACAACCAAGGGAACCTTCCCTAGGGCCAACCGAGGCCGATCAGGACACTTCAACGGAGCGGGAGAACTCCCCAGCCGACGAAGACTCCACCTCACCGAACCCGGTTCAACCGGGGCAATTGCAGCGTTCCTACATTTGAAAAAAAGCGAGGACGCAAACCTGCATCCTCGCCGCAACAGAGACTATTGGATTTAACTCGCCCAACATTCAACCTTGGACGAGTCCTTCTCCGTGAACCTAGATCTCGAACTTCTCGCCCTTGGCGGGGTCAGACCAGTCGCAGGCAAAGCCCTTGGTGTCGGGCACAAACTGGTTCCAAGGTTCGGGATCAATGGGGCCATCGGTCGCCCAGAGGATTTCAAACATGCCGTCCTCCTTCACTTCCCCAATCCGTACGGTCTTGGAGAGGTGGTGGTTGGCGTTCATGGTCACCGGGCCTTCGGGAGCGGCCATATTTTGGCCATAGGCGGCGGCACGCACGGCGGCAATATCAAAGCTGCCAGCGGCTTCCACGGCCTGCTTCCACAGGTAGACCATAATGTAAGCGGCTTCCATGGGGTCGTTGGTTACGCGGTCTTCGCCATACTCAGCCTTGAAGTCCGCCACCCACTTTTCGTTTTCGGGGGTTTCCACGGTTTGGAAGTAGTTCCAGGAGGCCAAGTGCCCCACCAAGAACTCAGGCCCAATCTGGCGCACCTCTTCCTCGGCCACACTCACCGACATCACGGGGTAGAGATCTGGCCCCATGCCTGCGCCCTGCAACTGCTTGAAGAAAGCCACGTTGCTGTCGCCGTTGAGGCTGTTGAAAATCACCCCACCGTTGGGCAGCGCCGCCTTAATCTTCGTGATGATGGGGGTCACCTCGGTGTTGCCCAGGGGCAGGTAGTCTTCGCCCACCGTGTTGCCGCCCTTGGCCTTCAACTGTTCCTTGATGATGGTGTTGGCGGTACGGGGGAACACATAGTCGGATCCCACCAAGAAGAAGTCCTTACCCTTGTTTTCTAGCAGCCAATCCACGGCGGGCTCAATTTGCTGGTTGGGGGCGGCCCCGGTGTAGAAGATGTTCTTAGAGCATTCCTGGCCTTCGTACTGCACCGGATACCACAGCATGTGATCCTTCGACTCGAAGACAGGCAGCACGGCCTTACGGCTGGCGGAAGTCCAGCAGCCAAACACCACTGCCACTTGGTCTTGGTCGATCAACTTCTCCGCTTTTTCGGCAAAGGTGGGCCAATCAGAAGCACCGTCTTCCACAACGGCTTCAATCTGCTGGCCTAGCACACCGCCAGCGTCGTTGATTTCCTTAATCGCCAACTTTTCAGCATCGACCACGGTGGTTTCGCTAATGGCCATGGTGCCGCTGAGGGAGTGGAGAATCCCCACCTTGACCGTTTCGCCGCTGGGAGCAGTGCCACCTTCCGTGGTGCCACCACCCGCTTCAGGGGTCGTGGTAGTAGTTCCACAAGCCTTCAACAGCATAGACGTGCCTAGGGTTGCAGACCCGTAGACCAAAAATTTTCGTCGATTAAATCGTGCGACCATTCAACCTCGCTCCTGACTCAAGAAATAGGGACATTGGGTCACTGCATCACGCGCCAAACCCCCAGAGTGGATGTTAGGCGTAGTGATTGGGAGTAAATGTAGCGCAGAATACAAAAAATAAACTCCACGCCCACAGTTTTTTGAGCGACGTGTGTCCAACCCCACCCTGGAAGTCGCATCTTTGGTGGATATTAGCCCTGGATTGGGCCGGGATCAATCCAAACGCAGGGGATCAAAATGCTTTTGCAGAACTTTTCTTGAAAGAAGTTCTGCCTTAACCCTTAGACGATCATCACGGCTCTAGCCATAATTACCAAGGTATGATTGTCTTCCTTAACCCGCCTCAGCAGATGCTTGGAGCAAATCCAAGATCGATTCAGTAGAAACTATTGGGTCACGAAAGCTCTAATGCGGATGGCGAGACTCGAACTCGCACAGCGTGAGCCACACGCCCCTCAAGCGTGCGTGTCTACCAATTCCACCACATCCGCAAATTGAACTGAAACCGTTCACCCCAGACCTTACGAGGACATTTAGCCTGGAACGCATCTCAGCTTTATCAGGATAAACCATAATGGCGGCATTGTTAGCCCCCTCGGATCACAAATTTTCTCCCACCTCTGCCGTGATAGGATCAGCAACCATCGTATGATTCTGGTTGAGAGACTATCGCCCTACAGAATGCGTTTTTCTAAAATTTTGATTGCTAACCGGGGAGAAATCGCGCTCCGCATTCTCCGCACCTGTGAGGAAATGGGCATCGCCACGGTGGCCGTTCACTCCACGGTGGATCGTCATGCCCTGCATGTCCAACTGGCGGACGAAGCGGTGTGCATTGGCGAAGCGCCTAGCCAAAAGAGCTATCTGAATATCCCGAACATCATCGCAGCGGCCCTCACCCGCAACGCCAGCGCCATCCATCCCGGCTACGGCTTCTTGGCGGAAAATGCCCGCTTTGCAGAAATCTGCGCCGATCACCAGATCGTTTTTGTGGGGCCATCGCCGGAGGCCATCCGCAAGATGGGCGATAAGTCTACGGCCAAGGAAACCATGCAGCGGGTCGGGGTGCCCACGGTTCCCGGCAGCGATGGTCTGCTGACGGACGAAACCGAAGCCTACCGGATTGCCGCCGAGATTGGCTACCCCGTCATCATCAAAGCCACGGCGGGGGGCGGCGGGCGGGGAATGCGCCTGGTGCAAACCGAAGCCGACATGAGCAAAGCCTTTATGGCGGCCCAGGGCGAGGCCCAGGCCGCCTTTGGCAACCCTGGGGTGTACCTAGAGAAATTTGTGGAGCGGCCCCGCCACATCGAGTTTCAAATTTTGGCCGACAGCTACGGCAACGTCGTCCACCTGGGCGAGCGGGATTGCTCCATCCAGCGGCGGCACCAAAAACTTCTTGAGGAAGCCCCCAGCCCCATCCTAACCGCAGAGCAGCGCCAGAAAATGGGCGATGCCGCTGTCCGTGCCGCCCAGGCGATTAACTATGTGGGCGCAGGCACCGTGGAATTCCTGGTGGACAGCCACGGCAATTTCTATTTCATGGAGATGAACACTCGTATTCAGGTGGAACATCCTGTCACCGAAATGATCACGGGCATCGATCTAATTGCCGCCCAACTCCGCGTGGCCCAGGGCGAAAAACTGCCCTTCACCCAGGAGCAAATCCAGTTCCGGGGCCACGCGATTGAATGCCGCATCAACGCCGAAGACCCCGACCACAACTTCCGCCCCAATCCGGGCCGCATCAACGGCTACCTGGCTCCCGGCGGCATGGGGGTACGGATGGATTCCCACGTCTACACCGACTACGAAATTCCACCCTACTACGACTCCCTGATCGGCAAGCTGATTGTGTGGGGGCCAGATCGTCCCACCGCCATTCGCCGCATGAAACGCGCCCTGCGGGAATGTGCCATTACCGGATTGCCCACGACGATTCCCTTCCACCAAAAGGTGCTAGAAAATCCCAACTTCCTCAGTGGCGATGTCTACACTAACTTCGTGGCCCAGATGATGCCTGGAACCAAAGCATGACTGCGACAGGCCGCGATATCCCTGTGAAAACAGAACCCACACAGGGATACGGCTTAGCCCTGTGTTCCTGCCCCTTCCTAGAGGTAACAGACGATTGACGCCTGACTGCGGTGGCTACGTCCTCACACCGCCGCATCCTGCCACAAGGAAAAGGAATCGGATTCCCGTTCCTAACTTTCGTTGTCGAGGATTTTGGGCACCTTGAAGAAGTCCTCTTCTCGGTCGGGGGCACAGTTCAGCATCGTTTCGCGGTCGCCAAAGGGTTCCAACGCATCGGGTCGGGTGATGTTGCTGAGCTCGATGGCGCGGGTGGTGGGTTCTACGTTGGCGGTATCCAGTTCGCTGAGTTGATCCACGTATTCCAGAATGCTGCTGAGCTGTCCGGTAAACTGCTGTTCCTCTTCGGGGGAAAGCTCCAACCGAGCCAGCAGAGCCACTTTACGGACTTGTTCAAGATCAATCATGGTATTGAGATAAAAAATAGTTATGAATAAGGGGCTTAAGCCCCTTGTCTGTAGTTCACTGGCCTGTAGTCCACGACGAACATGTCGATGGATGGCTTAAAAGAAAATGTCGTTCTTTAGGCGTCCGGTGTTTTTCATCCAGTTTTGGGCTTCGATGTAGTTGTTGGGGGCGATGGTGATAGCTTCCAGCCAGTAGCGGGCCGCTTCATCGAAGTAGGTTTCGGCGGAGTCGCTATCCCCAGCCGCTTCGGCCTGTTCGCCCTTGTAGTGGTAGATCACCGCCATGTTGTTGAGGGCTTGGCACATGCGGGGGTTGAGGTCGATGGCTTCCTGATACTTTTCCAGGGCGATCTCATGCTCGCCGTTGCTGGCGTGGATCAGGCCCATGTTGTAGAGAATGAAGCTGCGGTCGTAGGGGTCTTCTTCGAGGGTGAGGGCCTCGCGGTAGTTTTCCATGGCCTCGGCATACTCGCCATCGGCCTGGGCCGACATGCCATCGCGGTAGTAGGCAAAGGCTTCCTTCTCGCTCTTTTTGGCGGGCATCATCTTCAGAATCATGTCCGCCATCACCGTAAAGGACTTGTCGATGAAGTTGTCGTTACGCTGGGTTCTGGGCATAGATGACGTAGGCCAATAAGGGACAGAAAAATAGGAGATTCAGAAAAACCGAGGGCTAGAAGAACCCCAGGACAGAGGGCAGTTGCTCTCTAGATTAGCCTATCAAAGGGCCGATAGTCTGGCCTAGCAGAATCTTGACAAGGTGGTTCTAGATCCCCTCTCCTCTCCCTAATCTTGTAGGGATTTTGAGGAAGCCATTGGAGCTTCACGCCGGAAAAGCGTTCAATTGCCATGGCTAGGACGTTGACACTGGGCTAGGGTTGGCGTTTGGAGAGGGAGCCGACTAAGGTGCCCAGGGCGTGGACGGCATTGGCGACGGATGCCACCGAGCGGGACGTGACCTGTTGCAAGAGGTTGACCTCCTCAGCGGTAAAGCAAGCCTCGGCGGGTTGGTCGGGGTCATCTCTCAGGGTGTAGGTGAGGGCGAGGAGTTACCACCCGACGACGAAATAGAAGGCCAAGGCATTGACCAAGGTGTGGATATCGTCAAATGGTCGGGTTTCGACCTTGAGGCCCCCGGATTTGAGGGTGTCGTGAAGGCACTCGATACGCCAGCACAAGGCATAGAACCGCAGGACTTGCGACACCACCTCTGGGGTATCCAAACGGTAGACAGGCGATAATGGGCTTTAGCTGAAACCGCGCCACGTTGGAGCGGCGCTCTGTAGCCCAGGGGGGGATCCTATGACCTTGAAAGAGCAATTGATGCAAGCGATTGAGGAAGCCTCTGACCCCGTATTGATGGAGGTGCTTGATTTTCTTCAGTTTTTACAGGCTAAGCAGGCTGAGGATGCCGCTGATATTCAATCGGCCCGTGAAGCTCTAGCGACCGTGGCCACGGAAGGCACGGTGTCTTGGGAAGCCCTCAAGGCCGATGTTGGGCTATGAGCTATCCCCCTAGGCAGGAGGGGCATACCATTCGATAGGCTACTCCTAGTGAGTCCACATGCGGATGACTTTGACGGTGCGCTCGGCTTCGAGGACTTCGTAGACTAGCCTGTGCTGAATGTTGATCCGCCTTGAGTAGGCCCCAACTAAGTCGCCCACCAGTTTTTCGTAGGGCGGTGGATTTTGAAACGGGTCGTTTCGCAGAATATCGAGGAGAGCCTGAGCTTTGGGCTTTAGATTGCTAGCGGCCAGCTTTCTAGCATCTTTCTGAGCCTGTTTGGTAAAAACCAGTCGCCAACTCACCAGTCCAGGTCTCCATCGCAGTCTTCGATGGGCGTGGCCAAGCCTGCTTTGATGGACTCTCGCATATTGGGCACCGAGAGCAGGTACAGGGTTTCTTGAATGCTGGCCCAGTCTTCCTCTGAGAGCAGGATGGCATTGACCTTGGCCCCAGTAATTAGGATGGGCTGATGGGATTGGGCGACTTCATCCATCAGTTGGGGCAAGTTGGTTTGGGCACTGTTGACGGATACATCAGCCATGGGACTTCTGTAATGCTGCCTTGATTATTCTAATCTGGGTTTAAGTCGGGCGTTGGGCAGTTGATCGCCGTGCGGTCAGCTCGACTTTATCCATTTGATCCAAAAAGGAAAGCAGCAAGCAGAATTCAGATGAGGGTCTGAGGAACTTGCTGCGATGGAATTTATGTCGATGATGATAGCGT
>NZ_JACJRS010000148.1 GCF_014697375.1 Phormidium sp. FACHB-1136 | reverse complement strand
GCACATTTCGAGGCATTGAGTCACCCCAGGACAGCGCCACCGTGATGGATTGGTGGAAGGGACGGCAGCAGGGGCAGGCTGACGCTCAACGTCAGCCCAAACTTGAATCAGAAGCCCAGGCCCAGGGCAAACCTGAACGTGAACCTGTGCCTCAACCTAAAGCTCAGGATCAGAAGCCCGTAGACGTTGACCCAGCTCTAAAAGAGCTTGAGGTGCAGCAGCGCCAAGCCCAAACAGACAAAGACCCGAAAAAGCAACGGCAGCGGCGACGGCAGCGCAATCGCCAAATAGAACTATGAGCTATCGCCCCCAGGGGCCGCACTGTGACCCTCAGGAGTTCATGAAACCATGGTTTGTCATCCCCAGCCCAGCCCACCCCTGACCCTAGGCGACCTGCGCCGCTCAACGGTTCAGTTCTTGAAACGCATTGGGTTTGAACGGGGTCAGCGCATCTGGCTGAAGCTGAGCTGGGACTTGCCCCTAGACCTGGCCCCGGAGTGGGACTGCTACACCCGCAAGGGCCAGCGGATTCCTAAACACAGAGTCTTGCAAGGCACGATCACCAACATCGGATTCAAGCTGAGGCTGTGTCGGCCCAAAGGCAAACGTCGCAACCGGACGCGCTGGGTACCTGACGGCCCAGTCTATCGAGACGGGTGGAAATGGGTCTATCGGTGGTCACAGCAAGGGGCGACGGTTTCGTTCTATCCCAACCAACCCCAGGCGGGCATCAGCAACATCGACGTTAAGCGGTGTCGCTGTCTGTTCTATGAGATTGACGATGCCAGCTTTGATGAGCAGAAAGCACGACTGCGTCGGTTGTGCCGCACCCTGAAGGTCAAACCTGCGGCGGCCTTATTTAGCGGCAACAAGTCCCTCCATGTTTATTTCAGAATCAGCCATGATCTGGAACCGAAGGACTGGATTCGCCTGAACCGGAAGCTGTGCATTGTCCAAAACGCTGACCCCCAGATCTGTAACCTGGGACGGGCGATGCGCCTACCGGGAATGCTGAGACGAAGCGTGGTCGATGGCGAACTGTCTAGGCCCACCCTTATCAAGGTCATGTCTACCTTTGGTGAGTCGTTCAGCGCCGATGCCTTCGAGGCCAAACTGGACAGCATGGGCCTATTCCCCCATGGTCTCGACGATGCCCGGTGGCGGCAATGGTTCAAACTGCGCCTCAAAGCTGAAACGGAAACCGATATTGACCCGAAGACGGCCCTGCTCGAAGCGCCCCGGCCAGCCCAATCCAGAGCAGCCAGTACAGGTTCAGGGTACCAACTACGTCCTGTTTCGAGGCTCCATCACGCCCATCGCCGCGACAGTACACCCCTGATTGAATGTCTAACCCAAGATGATGCGGCGCTGATTCGTCAGGGAGTGCCCGAGGGGTTTCGGCAGACCTCAGGCTATAAGCTGGCCTGCAACCTGGTCGGCACAGCGGGGTTTTTAGAGCGCGAAAACGCCCGCTACTATCCGGCTCCTGAAGCGTTATTTAGAGACTACTGCGCCCGCTGTGCTCCCCCCATCAATGCCCTGGAGGCGGACTTAATCTGGGCCAACGCCAATCGCGACTTCCGACAACCGAGCCGTAGCGAAGCCTCGATTCGCAAGACCGTGGACTACTACTACGGCATCGCTCAGGCTAATCCCTACGCCCAAGCCGCTCAAACTGATGATTCCGTCGCCAATCCTGAACTCAAGACCCTGATTCGTACCTTCAGATACAAGGTCAAAACCACCGATGGCCCTCTATGACTACCAAGCCCAACTCTGTGATGACCTTCGAGCCGCGATTCGAGCCGGACACCGACGGATTCTGGCCTACCTCCCGACGGGGGGTGGGAAAACCTTTGTGGCGGGCAACATTGCCGCTGGAGCCGTCCGTAAGGGCAACCCGACCCTGTTCCTGGCCCACCGTGACCCCTTAATCGACCAAGCCTACCGCACCTTCAGCCAAGCCTTTGGGCTGCGTACCGGAATGATTAAGTCAGGCATCACACCCGACCTCAGTGCGCCCGCTCAAATTGCCCAGGTGCAGAGCTTAGCCCGTGCCCGTTCCCCCATCCCACCCTGGCGACTGTGCCTGATTGATGAGGCCCACAGCACCACCTTTTTTAGGGTCGTCCAAGACCTGATTCAAGCCAACCCCAACGGCATTGTGATTGGCCTCACCGCCACCCCCTTTCGCCTAGGCAAGTCATACTTGGCTGACCACTACACGGCCCTGGTGCAGGGGCCATCTCCGGCTCAACTGATTCAGAGGGGTAAGCTGGTGCCGCCTCGGTACTTTGGCTACGAAGACCTCGACTTGAGTAAAGTGACGGTCTCTAGCCGTACCGGAGACTTCGATCCCCGACAACTTCAGCAGGCCGTCAACCATAAGCCGCTCAACCAGAAGCTGGTGAGGGAATATCAAAAACTGGCGGGTCATCGCAAAGGGATTGTCTTTGCCACAGGCATTGCCGACTCGAAGGCCATTGCCGAGACCTTCAATGAGGCGGGCATCCGAGCGGTTCACCTGGATGGCTCGGTGCCCAACCGAAAGCGAAAGCAAATCTACCGAGACCATGAATCGGGTCGCATTCAGGTGGTCGTCAATGTCGGTACCTTGACCGAAGGCTATGACTGTCGCTCGATTGAATGCGTCGTGCTGAGGCGGCCCAGTCTGAGCCGCGCCCTGGTGATTCAGATGATGGGCCGGGGCCTGCGCATTAGCCCCGAAACGGGCAAAACCGACTGCATCATCATCGACTTTGGGACAGGCAACCTGAAGCGCTTTGGCCGTATCGAGGACGAATGGGCACTCAGTCTAGATCAGCCCCCAGAAGCCAAAACTGAAGTCAAACTCGTGCCCTGTCCCCAATGTCGAGCCCTGGCGACGGTCTTCCATCAGACCTGCCCAGAGTGTGGGTTCAAGCTCAAACCGGAAGCACCCCACCAACCGAAGTTGCTAGAGCCGATTCCCCATGAATGGGCCACGGAACAACTCAGCCCGGAGGAGTTGAAGCAGCAAGCTTACTACCGACGACAGCTCGCCCTAGCCTACCGTCGCGGCCATAAACCGGGGTTGGCGGTGGTCAAGTTCAAGGAGTTGTACCACGTCTATCCCCCGGCCTGATGGAGCCAGGGGGCGGTGTTTGGGTCTGAACCAACGCCAATGCAACAGGCTGAATACCTAGAGCGGATGGTAAGACTCGCCGAACAGTATGGCCTCGATGATGCCTGGGTGGCGCGTCAGATTCAGCTTGAGTTTGGCGATGGCTTCCAAGTCGATTCCATTGCCAAGGTGATCTAGCTACTGGCCTACTCCGCTATCGCGGGTCAGTCAGGACGTTGCAATCACAAACACGATGGCTAAACAAAATCAAGTCATTCAAACTGCCCAGGACAATCAGGTCGATCAAACTGATCAAACCATGCCCCTTTATCCGGTTCTGTTAGCCCTCTAGCGCCAAAGTCTCAGCCGTGCCCCAAGCGTTCGTTGTCTTTGTTCACAACCTCAGAGACGAACCCCAGAAATTAGGATTTAGCGACCTTAATCTCGTCAGCACCGATGTCTGGTTTGAGCTAATCAGCGCCGACAATGTTGCCAATTCAGATGGTCTACTGCCTCCAACCCTATCCATCGGTGTGGATTACTGACTAAAGCCAGCTTCGCCCGAGACAATACCATGCCAACGTTCAGGATGACTCTACATTGGGTTTTGGATCGACGGACGGATAGAGAACGGATCTGTAGCTCCAGTCACCTAGGGAGAAAAATCGTAGGATTGGACGGGCAGACTACAACCCTCCTGGTTGAGATCTCGTTTAACGGAGTTAATGGTGCGGAATCCCTCCCTTCCCCGTTCACGGAGGAAGATGGTCAATTGGCTGGCAAACCGAGATATACAAGTATTGGGGTTTTGTCTCAGGGTAGTCAAGGTTAGCAGAGCGGTCTCCACATCCCACGTGGGAACGGCGACATGGAGGCGACGCCAGGCCTCGGCCATAGGGTCAGGTAAGGAGGCTACTGTCGTTTGATTCGGTGGGGACGCGGCGGCTGGTTGGGGCGGTAGTGGTAAGGAGGCTAGCATCGCTTGATTCGGTGGTGGAGCGCTGGCAAGATGCTCAGCGGCCCCCTCCATACCACCTTGACTCGCCAGATTGACCCCAGCACAGATCTCTGCGAAGGGGCCAGATAACTGAGCCACTTGTAGGATCGCGATGCACTGTTGAATGGTGACGAGATTAATGTCAGCGTTCACTTTTCCCGCTTCGGTGCTGGTGCGAGCGGCCTGAACTCGGGCTAACTCAAGTTGAGCTTCGCCCAGTTCAGTACAAATCTGCTGACTTCGGCCCCCGATGGGAGTGGTGAAGGTGATGATGCCCCCCATGGCATTACTGGAAACGCTGGCCTCGCCGCCCCCAGATCCCCCTTGTCCACCGCCCCCGTAGAGCGATATCCCCAACGTGGGGGTGGGGCATTGAATCCCCGATCCAAAACCATGGAATTGATCGTTATTGGTTTGCACATTCGTCTGCTGATTGACCGTTGTTCCCGCACTATTCGACGTAGCCCGAGAGCTACTGCCAGAGATTGGTGCAACAATCGTTTCATCAGGTAGTTCATTAGCTCTAACGAAAGGGGCATAGAGCCAACTACTCACCGTCCAAATACTGATTACCAGGAGAATACGCTGCATGGCTAGAAGTTTGCAAATACACTAAGATTGGTAGTCCCTCCGACAGACAAGTTGCTGGACTGAGTGCCAACAGTGCGAATATCTTGGCCCGTTAGATCGAGTTGCATGAGACTAAAGGGCTGATCTAAGTCACGAATTTGAAAGGAAAGATCACCCGTGAGCGGGCTGGTATCCCCGGTGACGGGAAAGACGTTTTCTCCCTCCACATGAAATCCCCGTCGGGAGCGAATATCCACTTCATTGGAAATCGAGGTTCCTCGGGTGACTTGGGTGGAGAAACCCACCGAAAACCCTACACTTTGGGCCGAGGCTGGGGCAGATCGTCCAAGCTCTACCCCAAAAACAAGAGAGCCTGTGGCGAGGGACAGGGCCATGAACCCAGCCCGAGGGAAACTAGGAAAAGCAATATTAGCCGAGAAAATCATGATGGTTAGAGGCGTGAGGAACAGGAACAAGCGAGATAGCAGGGTTACTGGAACACGGAGAAAGTTCTCGAGTGAGTTTCTGTCACCGATGTTTGATTCGTTGTTCGGACATTGTTTGGCCCCGGTGTAAACTCATCCACCCCGAGGTTAAACTGCTGCAAAGGCTCGATGATGGTGAAGTCAGCCTGGGGTGAGATCGGCTGCTGTGGGATCACGGTGGTGACATTTTCTCCAGCAATGGCAAAGCCAGAACGATTGGTCTGACTCTCTTCAATGATCACGGTGTCGATGGTTTGATTGGTAACACTGGTGGTGCGCGAAAAGCCCCAGGCATCGGACGGAAAGCTTTGGGCAAACGCCGGAGCCTGAACGAGGCCCAGGATGGGCCAAGCCCACAGGATCGCAGAACCACCGATGACGATAAAACGCATGGAAAGACTCCTGAAAACAGTCGTGACGGTGAAAAGTAGATCAGGTGAGGCTAACCCCGCTAGGGGCTGGAGGTGGAACCGCCAAACACGCTAAAACTGCGGGTTTGGGTCAGCACCGCCCGCGTACCGGGGCCACCCGGAGAGATCGTAGCCTCGCCTAATGAGGTAATTTGCCCTCCCAAGTCTCCGGTAACGCCGCCCACTGTCACACTCAGGTCAGAGTAGGCCGGTAAGGTGACGCTCTCCCCCGGTGCTAAAACCATGGCCTCCGAGGTATTGGGAGTAAAGGTACTCATGGAAAAGGTGAAGCCACTCCCATCGGTGGGAGCCTGGAACTGGGCGTTTGGATTAAGGTGAATGCCGTCATTGAGTGGCCCCTGTACCGAAATCCCCGACCCAGAAATCGCGAAGCCCTGGGTGTTGTTGCTGCTGGCCGAACCTGCCGCCCCATCCACCGTAAGCTGTACCTGAGTTGCCCGACTTTGGGTAAAGTTGGCCTGGGCTGGAGCCGAATTCGCCCACCCAAGCGCCAAAACCACACTTAAAACACCCATCCAACGGATGTGTTGTCTTGTCATCATGTTATCTACACTCACAGGTTTAGAAGGAGTGAGAGTGCCCGAAGCACCCCCACCCCACGGAACTTCGTTACCCAGAGGATGCACCGACCTTCCCATACTGGGTCACTAGGGGGCACCCCGAAGCGACGCCAGCCGCCCGAAGCACCCCTGGGAAGGCTCTACCGGAAAACGCTTAACGAGCGCTGCTGAAGCAGAGTGGCCGTTGTACCAACCCCGCCAGCCGTGATCGTCGCAACCCCGGCACTCGTCGCATCACCTGCTAGAGTACCCGCCACCCCACCGGCTTGAATGGTGTAGCTGCTGTAATCAGGGGTCGTTGTAACTAGTCCATCTGCTGGGATGGCCACAGGAGCGACGGGGTCTGCCGCATTAACAGACTGGGCAAAGTTGTAGGTTAGATCATCTGGGGCCGTTGCTGCACCAGCCGTCACCGTACCCGTTGCATCAATGGTCGGTAGCGTGACACCAGTTAGGCCAGAGCCAGACATGGAGGAAGAGGCTCCTCGGGCGGTGGTTTCGATGGTGGTTGGGGCAACCTCAAGGGTGGCTTGGGTAGCGAAGTTAGTGTTAATCAGTTGAGCTTGTGCCGGTACTGCCTGGGCTAGCGTGAAGCCAGAGACAGCAAGGACAATAGAGCCAAAGTAAAAACGTTGCACGGGGAAGTCTCCTTAATGATCTGAGTCATCAACAGGGAACTTTGGATCTATTCGTGCCCTAGCATGTCGGAGGACATCGAGGCAAGAATAGTCCAGTTCCAATGAATTCCTTTGCCCATAGGGTCAGGAATTTGAGGCATATTCAAGGCCGTAGATAGCCGGACTTTGAATCGCCGTTGTCCTATGCTTCAGCATCTAATCTCAGCATCCGGAATATTTTGAGGTTTCCTCCCCAAAAAATTCCTGAAATTTGGAATTTCAGGATAAAAGCGTCCATTTTATTAGCCCCAAAAGCTTATACAACAAGACTTTCAGTCAAATTGACCCCATTCAAAAATATGTTAAATTCTCGACATATTTTCAGATATATAGAGAATTTTCTATCGCAAACAAAGCCTAATCTAGCATTTTTAGTGTGCCGAATAAAGTCACAATATATGTAATTTTGACCAATAAAATTAGTCGTTATTTAACGCACTTACTGAGATAACTATATTTCGAAACCCGCTTATTAACTTATATATTTATTAGCCAATATTAGTATAATCACGAGTATTTGAGTCAGGGTGTTCCGTATGTTCATATATTCGTAGAGGGTCGCGGTTGGTTGGTCGCTTGACTTATCCCTATCCCAGGTGAAATTTTGGAACATCCTGGGCTCAGGTGATCACGAGCCGTGAAGACAGCCCAGATGACTGTTCTTCATGGCTGGCAAGTGTCTGGCCCCCTGTTGATCTCCCTTGTGATCTCCCCGTTAACCTACTGAGGCTTAGCACGGATACCACTTGTTACGGAGACCACGGAGAGGGTGGCCCAACCTCAAATGTGACGGAAAATTACGCTTAGGCTGAATCCGTAAATGTTCTCAGGGGACGAAGGTGGGATACACCTTGATGTAGAGTCAGAGAAAAAACAGATTCTCTTCAGGCTTGGCTAGGCGTTTCTTCATCCCGACCTCGTGGCTCGTTGACGAGGTAAGGGGCTCCGGCGGGGCATCTCTGCGGTTGCCAACCCTTGGGCAAAGGTCGATGTTAGTTACTCAAAGGCGGTGCGGTTCAGCCCGGTCAAAGCACGGAGCAGGCGAGCACGCTTGAGGCGCGTTGGATATTCACTACGACACAAACAGATTAACTTACCCCACAGGCTATTCGTGTCAATGCCAAGTCCATGACGGTAACAGGCTGGCTCGGTATCGATGGCTGGGAGTACCGGGTGCCGTACAGCAAGATCACGGCTCACAAACCTAAGGCTGACGTTGAAGGGCCGCCACAGGGTTAAGTCAATCGCTATCGCGATGAAGGGGGGATGTGACGATTCCCCTCTCAGACCTATGCCCCAAACTCAGCGTAAACCCCCAACCCCCAGCGAAGCCCTGACCAAGCTGGGCTTGACCACGCCCTTACACCTGCTGCACTACTACCCCAAACAGCACCAGGTGATTCATCGCAAGAAAATGGCCCACCTCCAGCCGGGGGAGACCGTCCTGACCATCGGCCACGTTGTCCGTCACCGCATCAAAGAGGCCAGAGGTGGAAAACTGGTGGTGCAAACGTGGACTATCCACGACAAGACGGGTCGTCATCGACTGATGTGTACCCAATTCCATAAAGCCCGTCTTCCCTATACGTCCATGCAATGGCGGCGACGGCAGAATCAAACCTATGCCCAGGGCCGTCTGGTCGTGGTCTCAGGCCCAGTCAAGCACGATAGCTATGCGGGCTGTCTAGCCATCAACGGCGAGGTCTCGCCTATCAGCCCTAAGCAAATCGCCAGCCTCCCTAGCCGGGTGCTGAACCCGGTCTATCGGCTGAGCAAAGGGCTAGATATGGGCACCCTTCAAGACCGTATCCGAGCCGCGCTCAACACCACGACCCTCAAAGACCCAATCCCCGCCAAATTTAGGCAGCGGCATAACTTGATCCCATTGTCGGAAGCGCTGGCCCAGATTCACTTTCCGGTCAGTCCATCTCAGCTCGAAGCGGCCCGCCGTCGGCTG
>NZ_JACJRS010000147.1 GCF_014697375.1 Phormidium sp. FACHB-1136 | reverse complement strand
AAACGCTATCATCATCGACATAAATTCCATCGCAGCAAGTTCCTCAGACCCTCATCTGAATTCTGCTTGCTGCTTTCCTTTTTGGATCAAATGGATAAAGTCGAGCTAAGCATGTGTACTTGCGGACAAGAGGAACTTGAGGGCAGACGGTCAACAAACTTAAGGCTTGTATAAAATAGATCACACAACTCCACTCGATCACACAACTCCACATAGTTTTAGGGGCAAGTTTGCCGAGAAGGTTGATAGAGGTCTCTCCATGGGTACACTCACTTCGCCCATTGGCTTCTGTGTAGACGCTGGGATTGAGATATGGTCTCCTCTGATCCAACTTTCCGCAAAAGGCTGTGTCAGTCTTCACCGTTATCCTAGATAATGGGAAGGTTTTGAATTTTGCGTCCACCCCATCGTTAGTCTATGCGTACCCACTACTGCGGCACCCTTCGAGCCAGCGACATTGGCAGCACCGTTACCCTGTTTGGCTGGGTAGATCGTCGCCGCGACCATGGGGGCGTGATTTTTGTTGACCTGCGGGATCGCACTGGGGTTGTGCAGATTGTCAGCGATCCGGAACGCACGCCGGAGTCCTATCCCCAGGCCGACCCGCTGCGCAACGAGTATGTGGTGAAAATTGTCGGGCGCGTCAGCCAGCGTCCGGCGGAATCCCTCAATCCCAAGCTGCCCACCGGGGAAGTCGAAATCTATGCCGATTCCATTGAATTACTGAACGCCGTTCGCAAGCCGCTGCCTTTCCAGGTCTCCACGGCGGATTCGGAATCGGTGCGGGAGGATCTGCGTCTGCGCTACCGCTATTTGGACTTGCGGCGGGAGCGGATGGCCCAAAATCTCAAGGTGCGCCACGAAGTCATTAAATCCATTCGGCGTTTCCTAGAAGACCAAGAAGGCTTCATGGAAGTGGAAACCCCCATCCTGACGCGATCCACCCCCGAAGGCGCACGGGATTATCTGGTGCCCTCGCGGGTGAACCCTGGGGAATTCTATGCCCTGCCCCAGTCGCCCCAGTTGTTTAAGCAGTTGTTGATGGTGTCTGGGGTAGATCGCTACTACCAAGTTGCCCGCTGCTTCCGCGATGAGGATCTGCGGGCCGACCGCCAGCCGGAATTCACCCAGCTCGACATGGAAATGAGCTTCATGACCCAGGACGAAATCCTGGCCCTGAATGAAGCGCTGGTGGCCCACATTTTCAAAACCGTCCAGGGCATCGAGATTCCCCTTCCCTTCCCCCGCCTCACCTATGCCGAGGCCATGGATCGCTACGGCAGCGACAAGCCCGACACCCGCTACGGCCTAGAACTGGTGGATGTGTCTGACCTGGTGAAGGACTGCGGCTTTAAGGTGTTTTCCGGTGCGGTGGCCGATGGCGGCATCGTCAAGGTGCTACCCATTCCCGGCGGCAACGAGCAAATTTCCAACGTCCGCATCAAGCCCGGTGGCGACATCTTCAAAATTGCCTCGGAATCTGGGGCCAAGGGCTTAGCCTACATTCGGGTGCGGGCCGAGGGTGCGGTGGATACCATCGGAGCCATCAAAGACAACCTGCCCGCCGAGAAGATGCAGGAATTGCTGAGCCGCACCAACGCCCAAGAAGGCGACCTGCTGCTCTTCGGCGCTGGCCCCACCCCCATCGTCAACGCTACCTTGGATCGGGTGCGGCAGGCGGTGGCCAAGGAAATGAACCTGATTCCTGAAGGCAAACTCAACCTGCTGTGGATTACCGACTTCCCCATGTTTGAGTGGAACGCCGACGAACAGCGCCTCGAAGCTCTGCACCACCCCTTCACCGCCCCCCACCCCGATGATGTGGCCGACCTCAAAACCGCCCGCGCCGTGGCCTACGACTTGGTGCTCAACGGCTACGAAATCGGCGGCGGCAGCCTGCGCATCTACCAGCCCGATGTGCAGCAGCGGGTGTTCGACACCATCGGTCTCACGACCGAGGAAGCCAAGGACAAATTCGGCTTTTTGCTAGAAGCCTTCGAGTACGGCACCCCACCCCACGGCGGCATTGCCTACGGCCTAGATCGTCTGGTGATGCTGATGGCCGGAGAAGACTCGATTCGCGATGCGATCGCCTTCCCCAAAACCCAGCAGGCTCGCTGCTTACTCACCCAAGCCCCCTCCGGCGTGGACGAAGCCCAACTAAAGGAGTTGTCCATCGCCTCCACCTACACACCAGAGAGCGACGAGGACTAGGATTAAGAGGATTAAACAGAGTCCCTGCCCCTTCGATTTTCCCGTTCTGGCCAGTCCTATGTCTGCTCTGCCGTCATCGAATTCGCGTCCTAACCCTGGTGTGGCCTCGGAGGGCATGGCGACCCCAGATATTCGACGACCTGATCTGCTGGCTCCAGCGGGGCAGTGGGATTGCGCCAAGGCAGCGGTGGAAAATGGGGCTGATGCGATTTACTTTGGTCTGGATCGCTTCAATGCGCGGATGCGGGCCGAAAACTTTACTGAAGCCGACCTGCCCGATTTGATGGCCTTTTTGCACCGTCGCGGCGTGAAGGGCTACGTTACCCTCAATACCCTGGTGTTTCCGGCGGAACTGGCGGAGGCCGAGCAGTACCTCAAAACCATCATCACAGCGGGGGTAGATGCCGTCATTGTGCAGGATGTGGGCCTCTGTCGGCTGATTCGACACCTGTCGCCCAATTTCCCTATCCATGCTTCGACTCAGATGACCGTGACCAGTGCGGCGGGGGTCGCCTTTGCGAAGGATCTGGGCTGTCAATTGGTGGTGCTGGCGCGGGAATGTTCCATCAAAGACATCCAAAGCATTCAGACCCAGCTTCGAGATCAGGCCATCGCCGTGCCCCTGGAGGTGTTTGTGCATGGAGCGCTGTGTGTGGCCTATTCCGGACAATGTTTGACGAGTGAAGCCCTAGGCGGACGGTCGGCCAACCGGGGAGAATGCGCCCAAGCCTGCCGCATGGCCTACGACCTGATGGCCGATGGGAAAAAGGTAGACTTGGGCGACCGTCAATACCTGCTCAGTCCCCAGGATTTGTCAGGCTTGGACGTGCTGCCTGCCCTGGGTGAGGTGGGGGTTCACTGCCTCAAAATTGAAGGCCGCCTCAAAACGCCGGAATATGTGGCCAACGTCACCCGGATTTATCGCCGCGCCATTGATGCGGCGTTTGCTAAGGTCACTGACGGTTTGCAGGCAGAGCGTGTTCAGCCCGATACAACTTATCCAGAACATGAGGGGCGAGCGGCCAAGGCTGGGGATCCCCCTAAATCCCCCTTGGGAAGGGGGACTTTGAATCAGACCCCCCTTTCTAAGGGGGGCAGGGGGGATCTCCCAACCGTTGCCCACGCATCAACCGAGGATCGCTACCAGTTGGAAATGGCTTTTTCCCGTGGGCTGTATACGGGCTGGTTTGAGGGTATCGACAATCAGGCATTGGTTCACGGTCGGTTTGGCAAAAAGCGGGGGGTCTACCTGGGGCGGGTCAGCCGCATTGCCGAGGGGCGAGTTTTCCTAAAGCCCGAAGCGCTCCTAAAAGCGGGGGATGGCGTGGTGTTTGACCAGGGCAACCCCGCCGCCCAAGAAGAAGGAGGCCGTATCTACCAGGTCATCCCCAAGGGCAAGGAGGTGGCTCTAGAGTTTGGCCGACAGGCGGTGAATTTCAACCGTATTCGGGTGGGAGATCGCCTCTGGAAGACCAGCGACCCCGCCCTAGATAAGGAACTGCGCCAAACCTACGCCGGAGACACCCCCAAATTTCAGCGCCCCATTACCGTGACCGTTCAGGGTGAAGTTGGCCAACCCCTAGTGCTGACCGCCCAGGATGAGTTGGGCCACATCGTTCAGGCGGAATCCGCCATGCCCTTGGTCGCTGCCGAAGCCAACCCCCTCACCACGGAACGCCTAGAGCAGCAGTTGGGCCGACTGGGCAACACGCCTTTTTGCTTAGGACGCCTAGATAATCACCTCAGCGGCGACCTGATGCTGCCCGTCAGCGAACTCAACCGCATCCGCCGCGCCATCGTCGAAGCCCTAAACCACCAACGCGCCCAGCCCCGCCGCTGGCAACTTTCCTCCCCAGCTCAACTCACGGACTTACTCCCCACTCCCGACTCCCCACTCCCGACTCCCCACTCCCCCACCCTTGCCGTCCTTGTCCGCACCCAAGCCCAGCTCGAAGCCGCCCTAGCATCCGGCATCGACACCCTTTACTGCGAATGGGAAAACCCCGCTACCTACCGCGCCACGGTGCAGTGGTTCCGGGCCAATCGTCGCCACAACAATCAGACGTTGTGGGTGGCCCCACCGCGTATCACCAAACCCCGCGAAACCTACATTTTGGAGCAGGTCAAGCGTTCCGAGGCCGATGGCTACTTGGTGCGCAACTACGATCACCTCGCCTACTTTGCCGACCAGCGCTGCATCGGAGATTTCTCCCTCAACGTGGCCAATGCTCTGACGGCGGATTACTTCATCCAGCGCTACGGCCTAGAGCGCGTCACCGCCTCCTACGACCTCAATGCCGACCAGTTGGAGGATTTGCTGCAATCGGCCCCGCCCCAGTGGTTTGAAATTACCCTGCACCAGCACATGCCGATGTTCCACATGGAGCACTGCGTCTTCTGCGCCTTTTTGTCCGAGGGTAAGGATTTTCGCGACTGTGGCCGCCCCTGCGAGAGCCACCAGGTGAAGCTGCGGGATCGGGTGGGCACCGAGCACATTCTCCAGGCCGATGCCGGGTGTCGCAATACGCTGTTCAACGGCGTGGCCCAAACCGGGGCAGAGTACGCCCAGCGGTTGATTTCCCTCGGTGCGAAGACTCTACGGCTGGAATTTCTCAACGAAACTCCGGCCCAGGTCAGCCGCACCATTCAGCAATACCAGCAGCTTTTGGCGGGGCAGATTACAGGCACCCAACTCTGGCGCAGCCTGAAGCTGGAAAGTAAGCTCGGCGTCATCCGTGGGCCGCTGGATTCCACGGCTCAAGGTGGCCACCAGGGGTCGAGAAGCCGTCGCTAACGATGCGTATCTGCGCGTTTGCCCTTGACCACAACAAACGCCCCTTGCCCATACCCCTATCTGAGGCAGAAATAAGTCTATTATTCAGCAGACTAAGGGCTTACCGGTGTAATTCCACTTGAAGGGCTTGGCCAAGGTGCGATTAAAGTAGTCTACGAAGGCGAGGATCTTGGCTTTGAGGTCAGCCTGACTGGTGAAACTAGAGCGGCGTAGGAGTTTGCGCACCAGGATGCTAAACCAGACTTCGATTTGATTGAGCCAGGATGAATGCTTAGGGGTG
This sequence comes from Phormidium sp. FACHB-1136, assembly GCF_014697375.1. Taxonomy (GTDB): domain Bacteria; phylum Cyanobacteriota; class Cyanobacteriia; order Phormidesmidales; family Phormidesmidaceae; genus Nodosilinea. Next base: position 3,547 of record NZ_JACJRS010000147.1, on the reverse strand, counting down.
AAGTGGACGACCAGCCGATGGGAGGGGTCTTTCAAGAAGTCCGAGCGAGTGGCCATTGAGGCCAGGATGCCCGATTTACCCTTTTCGCCGAGTTCAATAGGCTCGGGTTCAAGCTCAGCGACTAAGCCCACCAAGGACTCGGATTGATGGGTGTTGAGACAATCCATCACGAGATGAATTTTGGGGGCAGTGGGGGCTGGGCCGAGGAGAGCGCTGAGATGAGCGTCTAAATCAGCCTCCGTTCGGGTGTCCCCGACGCTGGCTTGGTCGATGTGACCGGTGGCAACATTCAGTGAGGCGATTAAGGTCTGGGTGCCATGGCGGATATACTCAAACTCTACCTTTTCACAGCGCCCCGGCTTCATGTCCAAATTGGGCATGGTTCTCTCCAGAGCTTGAATGCCGGTCATCTCGTCGAGGCTGTAGGTCAATTCGCCGCGCTCAGCCCGCTCGGCAGCCTGCTCATAGACGTGGCAGATGTCGGTGACTTTAGCGGCAAACTCAGGATCCGGGGGGGGTGGAGCCAGTAGCGCGTCTGGTGCGGTTTGAGGTCGGCTTCGGCTAACAATCGCCCGACATGTCGGGGACTGATGCTATCGACAAACGACTGCTTCATCATCTCATCGGCCAACTCGGCATCCGTCCAATGGCTGATGGGGCGACCATACTGCTCAGGCGGGGCACAGGCCAGGGCATACAACTGAGTGATTTGCTCTAAGGTGAACGTCGGCGGGCACCCCGGTCGAGGCGCATCCTGGAGCCGGTCTTCGACGGGTACCTCACGAGCACTTAACGCTAGCCACCGATTGCGCCAGAGCCGACTCGTATCTTTGGTAATCCCCAGTTCCCGAGCAATCGCCCCATGACTAGCACCCTGGGCCGCTCGCAGGACGATGGTTGCTCGTAGCGCAATCTGCTGAGCCGTGCTCGGTCGCCGAGCGATTTTCTCCAGGGCCGTTTGTTCTTCGGTCGTTAACCTGATGGGGGTAGCCGCAAGTCTTGGCATGGCAACTCGGTTCCCTTCGCTCTACCCTTAAATAGTAGATCTACTTCCGCCTCCGAGTACTAGGGCTTTGTCGCGGATTTTTTGCTCAATGGCGAGGCTGGAAGTTTGGTCAAGGGAAGGCAATGTCGAGATCAGCTAACACCTCCAGCAAGGCCGGATAGCCCTTTCCCGTCGGCCCTTCCAGCCAGGTCAGGAGTTCAACGGCACGGGTTGCCTGGTCTCCTAAAGACATCAGACCAGCGGGTGGATCAATGCAGAACAACACCTGTTTAAATTGGGGATCGGGTAGGGCGACCAAAAATTTGAGAAGAGCAGCGCGAGTAGGGCGTTGGTCGAACGATTTCGGCGGGGTGGGTTCTGGGCCTTTTTTGTCGGGTACGCGATCTAGAATGGCTCGAACGTCAAAGCCATCGAGCAGGATGCTGATGGGAATTTCTTGATCGCTCAATTCACAGTCAGCGGTGAATTTCCTTCCGGCTTCTTGGCGCTTTTTCAGGAAGGAATATTTGAAAAAGTGAGGATCGGGGCTGTCCCGGCATTCGCTGCACTGGCAGGGAATCATTTTGTCGTAGCGCAGGTGGTGGTAAGACTGGCTGATGCGGTCTAGCTCATCAATGATGACGGCGCGAAATTCGGCAATGCTGGGGCCACGGAAACGCAGAGAAATGCGGCGCAGGTTGAGGTCTTCTTTCACTTCGGCCCAGGTGTTGCCTCGCTGAATGACCATGCCATTGCGCCAAACCCAATCGTGGTTGGGGATGTAGCGGTAGAGGGCGACGGCCAGTTGCCAAAAAATGCCCTTGGGCATGAAGGCATCGTAGCGAAACTGCATGTGGCTGTTGTGGGCGGCATCCCAGGGGTAGGCGGGGGTATTGGGGGGCAGCAGTTGGGGGGCCACCAGGTTTCCGGTGTGGTCAATCTCGTACACCAACCGAAAGTTTTTCATCAGCTCGATTAAGACATCGTGCATGGGCCGATAGTGGGGATCGCTCCAGAGGGCGGCGCAGTCTTGGCGGCTGAAGCGTCCTGCTTTGGCTTTAATGCCGTCGTCATCGAACAGGCGATAGACCGCATTGGTGGCCCAGACGGGTTTGAGGATGACCCGATCTCTCAGCAGCGGACGGTCGGCAAAGTGCAGCAGAATGCCCAAGTCGTGGAAGTAGCCTAGCAGGGTATCGATGTCGGGCTGGTGGGTGATGCCCTGGCGGTGGCAAAGTTCGTCGAACTGTTCGCGATAGATGTAGTTGCGGTCGTCTTGCTCGATGGCGGCACGCACATCCACCCAACGGGCGGGGACGGGTTCGCCAATGTGGGGCAGGTTTTCGGCGCAATGTTCGATGCTGCGAATGAGGCTGTGGATGCCCTTGAGCCGTTCCTGGGCTTTGGCAGGGTCGGGTTCTTCGGCGGTTTTGAAGTTGACGGCCACAATCTCTTTAATGCTGTCGGGGTAGCGGCTGAGCAGGTCGGCCCGATTGAGGTGGCGCGGCACCTCGCCCTTTTCGTTGAGGACGATGATGAGGGGGCTATCCGCCGCAAACAATTCGATGATGTTGAGCCAGTAGTTAAAGTCGGTGTCGTCTTTGCGGTTGTCGGCTACTAGCACGTATAGGGAGCGCTTGGAGAGAAAGAATCGATGGGTGGCGCGGTCAATTTCTTGGCCACCAAAGTCCCACAGGTTGAGGCGGAAGGTGGGCGTTTCGGTTTGGCCGTTGCCTTTCTGGCGGCAGGGAAAGGTATAGGTACCAATACTAATGCCACGGGTGCGATCATCCACATGGGGCAAGGGGCAGTTTGGCTCTGAAATTTTGTGGGCCAGGGTGGTTTTGCCTGCTTCCCCTTCGCCAACGATAAGCATTTTGGCCTCATAGAGGTAATCTTGCCCCTGGGCGGCGAGTTGGTCGTAATAGTTAAGGATGGCCGTATTGCCCTGGTGCACAATTCCCAGGGGCGGCTCTTCGATTGGGTTGAGGTGAAGATTGATGCAGGAAAAGCTGGCCAATGATCTACCGACTTCAACAGATAGCTGACCCTCTGCCAACCAGCGGGGTACTTCCCGAACTTGGTTGACAGATAAATTCAAGGACTTTAATTTTTCAAGCCTTGACAAGCATGAAATATCGCTGATTTGATTAAAACTTAAATCTAGCGAGGTGAGATTATTTAAATTTCTCAAAAATGAAATACTTTTTATTTTATTAAAACTTAGATTTAAGCTGATATGCATTTAAATTGCATTGATTGTGTTTCCTTTGTTTTTGATCTTGCGATCCCAGTTGATGACAAGCTGCCCTTCGTTCAACAGGTTATGAACAAGCGCTTCTAAATCCTCAATCGACTCAAATAGACGATTGGCAATGAATTCCTTTGCAGAGTGCCAAACTAACTCGATTAAATTATAGTCCGGACTGTAGGGTGGCAGAAATTCTAAAACAATGTTGGGCATCTCCTTCGCTATCTTCTCTAGAATCTCTGCCTTTTTATGAATACTTGCATTGTCTAAAATGATAAGAATCTTAGGGCCATCCTGCTCAAAGTCTTCAA
>NZ_JACJRS010000146.1 GCF_014697375.1 Phormidium sp. FACHB-1136 | reverse complement strand
ATGCTGTTGAGGCTATCCATCGGTGCACCGTGTTTTACTTGCACCTGCACTCTATGCGGTGGATAGCTTTTTTCCAACCCAACCCCAAAAAACTGTCCGGAGTGTTGGCTTGAACATGAGCAATAGAATAGGCACAATTTCCGCATTGGCCAATCGCTGTTTGAGTAACTGCTGAATCTGGCTAAGGGCCGTTTGACGATTCAAGGCCGTTACCAAGCCCTGCACGATGGGATCAACATCGGCATCGAGGCCAGTGAACGAGGGGATGTAGGAGGTGAGTCTAAATTTCGTGAACTTAAGGGATACAGGAGGGAGGGGTCAGCTACGCTGTGGAGGCTGAGGGTGGGGTGTCTGCCTACTGTTCTGTCTCCGTGGGGTGTCTATGGCGTCTATGCTGCCGTTTATTATTCAAAGGTTTGTGTTTCAGCCGGAGGGGCAGGCGCAGATTGCCAACCTGGACGACCCCAAGGGCACACCGGGCACGATTCCGGGCTATTTTGTGATGAGCAGTGCCCCGCCCAACATCGATCCCAACCCTGACGAAAAGCCGGAGTTTACCGAAGCTCAGCAGCAACAGTATGCCCAGCAGGGGGTCAACGAAATTGCTGACCATCTGCGCCGGATGATCGCCGCCAGCCCAGAGAGCAACGCTGAACTGGTGATCACGGTGCATGGCTACAACACCAGTCGGGGAGGGGTGCAGGCTTGGTATAAGAATATTTTTAAGTATGTGAATCGCCACGATGAGACTATTGCGGCCCATCCCAATCGGGTGTTTGTGGGCTATCGCTGGCCCTCGGAAAATGTCAAGCTGAGCCGATTTCTGGAGGCGATCTTAGCCCTGCCGCCCTTGCCCCGCGACATTTTGTTTACCGGGGTGGTTGGCCTCTTCCTCTTCGTCCTGTTCCAGTTCATCACCCTTGGGGCCACCTGGTGGGGACGGCTGCTGAGCGTCGCCTTTGGCTTGGCCACGGCCCTAGGGTTACTGATGTTTGCCCTGGTGGTGTTGCGGTTGGTGGTGTATTTCCGAGATAACTACCGGGCTAACAACTTTGGTGTGTTGGACTTGGTGGAACTGCTGCGTCAAATTGACCATGCTATTGTGCAGCGTACCGCCGAGGAGATGTTCCCCGGCATGGCCCGATCCAGCACCGTTGACCAGGCTAAGGCCATGGCCCAGGCCCAGAACTATTGGTCGCGCCGTGCCCAAAATAACAAGATCAAACTCAGCTTCATTGGCCACAGCATGGGTGCCTTTGTGGTCACCAATGTGGTGCGTATTTTGTCCGATGTGTTTGACGATAGCTCGGTCAAAAAGCGCCCCGATAGCAACGTGGGGGATGTGTTTCGGCTGGAGCGGTTGGTGCTGGCCTCCCCGGATATCCCGGTGCTGACGATTATCACCAGTCGGGCCAACTTTCTGGCCTCCTCCCTGCGGCGGTTCTCCGAGTCCTATCTGTTTTCCAGCGAGGGCGACATTGCCCTGCGGATCGCCTCCACCGCCGCCAACTACATTGCCTTCCCTAGCCGCACCCAGGCCCGAGGCTACCGATTGGGCAACGTGGCTCTCCGCAATCCCTCCGTCACCCCGGTCACCTATGGCCTGATCAACCTGCCCCACCTCGATCAGGACTTCCCGCCCAATGTCTCCGTGGGTGCGGCCATTAGCCAGGCCCAGGACAAGGTGATGGAAGCCCTCTTCCTCACCTTCCAACGGTTTCAGATCCATGGCGTGGTCACCCTAGCTAGCCTCTTTCAAGAGCAATCCCCCGGAAACAGCAACCAGGCCACCATCGCTGACCTGTTCACCTACTTTGACTGTACCGATTACGTAGACTTTCGCTACGACCCGGAAGACAACACCTGTTCGGCCCAGCCCATGGGCTTACTCACCCAGGCGAAGGGGAAACCTGTCCTAAAATCCTGGGACTACTTCCTGCTCACCCTCGACTATGCCACGGGCAAGCGGGATGTCCACGGCGGCTATTTCCAGGGCCAATTCACCCAGAAATTGCTCTACGGGCTGGCTTTCCTGGGCTTTGGCGGCTACCTCAATACCCTCAATACCGATCCCCAGGTGGCCCTCAGCCAACTCCATGTCGATTGTCAAGCCAAGGGCATTCAGGGCTACCTCTCCCCCTTCCGCTACCGGGTGGATATCCAGGGCGGTAACCTGGAAGGATCCTTAAAAGATATGCTGCGGGCCATTGAAGACAATGCCGCCCAGACCATGACCCGACCGAGCGAAATTCCCACCCCCGACCAATAAACCCTCCCTCCGATCCCACACATTCAGGCACCCCGGACAACCCACCATGGCGACTGCCGATATCCAAGCCTTCCTAGACGATCTCTATGCCCAACTTCAGCCCCTGCGCCAGGGCCAACTCGCCTGCTATATTCCCGAACTCGCCAAGGCCAACCCCGACTGGTTCGGCATCAGCGTCGTCACCCTGGATGGCCGCAGCTTTGATGTGGGGGATGTGCAGCAAACCTTCACCATCCAATCCATTTCCAAGGTCTTTGTCTACGCCATGGCCCTAGAGGACTATGGCCGCGAAAAACTGCTCAAAAAAGTGGGCGTAGAACCCACGGGCGACCCCTTCAACTGCCTGATTCGCCTCGACGAAGACTCCAAGCGCCCAGACAACCCCATGGTCAACGCGGGGGCCATCGCCACCACCAGCCTGATCACAGGCCAAGACCCCGCCGACCGCCTCAACCGCCTACTGGCCATGTTCGAGCGCTACATCGGCCATGAGGTGTTTATCGACATGTCTACTTTTCTCTCGGAAAAGGCCACCGGACACCGCAACCGGGCCATGGCTCACCTGATGCTCAACTTCGGCATGATCGACGAACCCCTTGACGATGCCCTTGACCTCTACTTTCAGCAGTGCTCCGTGCTGGTCAACACCCACGACCTAGCGGTAATGGCCGCGACCTTGGCGAACCGAGGCATCAACCCCATCACCGGAACCCAGGCCGTCGATGCCGCCCACGTCCGCGATATCCTCGGCGTCATGTATACCTGTGGCATGTACAACTTTGCCGGGGAATGGGCCTTTCGGGTGGGCATTCCGGCTAAAAGCGGCGTTTCCGGCGGCATCCTCGCCGTAGTACCCAACCAAGCGGGCATTGCCGTCTTCTCGCCACCCCTCGATAGCCACGGCAACAGCGTTCGAGGGCTCAAGGTCTTCGAGGCGCTCTCCCAGGAGTATGGCTTCCACCTCTTCGACCTCTCCCTGGGCCGCTGTCGTTTCACCGCCGCCCTGGGCGAGGATAGCTAGGGGCCAAAAAAAGAGGCATAGCTGGGCTATACCTCATCATCTGCATGGCTAACACCCCATCCAAAAGAGTTGAGGGGTTCTTGGGGGTACCCTACAGGCTCCCCGGCTTAGAACCGCCCCAACCCCTAGGACATGGCTTGAATGATGTAGTCAAAGTAGGGCGTGGCCTCGGCTGCGTCTTCATCGGACAGCAGGCTGAGGGAAGCTTCCTTCAGGCAGCGCACCGCCTCGGCCATGCCGGGAACGGGCACATCCAGGGCGTTGTACATTTCGCGCACGCCAATCAGGCCAATGCTTTCGATAGGATCCTTATCCCCACAGATCACTCCGTAGGTGATCAGCCGCAGATACCAGCCATAGTCGCGCAAACACAAAGCACGCTGCTTTTGGCCAAAGGCATTGCCACCGGGGGCGATGAAATCGGGCCGACGCCGCCACAGTTCGCGGCTGGCTTGGTCAACGATTTTTTTCTCGTTCTCAGACAGGGTGCTAGCGATGCGCATCCGCTGCTCACCCGTTTTCAAAAAGTCTTCGATGGCCTTCAGCTCACCGCTAGTCGGGTAGCGCAGCTCATCATCGGCGTTCAAAATGACTTGGCTAACGACAGACATAGTTAATTAATGACTGGGGATGACTCTTTTATCTCTGTTAGTGTAACCAGTTGGGGGCGTCAGGGAAAGTTGTCTAGCCATCTTCTAGGCGAGATTTCTGACAGCAGAAAAATGGAGAACCAGGGGCTAAGACGCTGATTTGGCAAGGGATTAGGGGGTTTTGGCGTCAACGGGATGCCTGAGAAATAGCCCCAATCCCGTAATGTTTCGACACATTTGCCCCATGCCGATGCCCTAAAGCAGCATGGCGGATCGTTCCGCCAAGTCAGACCGTTCGCCCTTGGTGAGGGTGATGTGTCCGGCGATGGGTTCGTTTTTGAACCGCTCTACCACGTAGGTAAGGCCGTTGCTGGCGGCGTCTACGTAGGGGTTGTCAATCTGGTCGGGGTCGCCGGTGAGGACGATTTTGGTGCCCTCTCCGGCGCGGGTGAGAATGGTCTTCACCTCGTGGGGAGTGAGGTTTTGGGCTTCATCCACAATCAGAAATTGCTTGGGGATAGAACGCCCCCGAATGAAGGTGAGCGGTTCGATTTGCAAGAGCCCTTGGCTGATCATTTCCTCGTGGCCGCGCCGCCAGTGTTCGGGCTTGCCTCGGCTGTCTTGGGTGCCAAAGATGAGGTCAAAGTTGTCGTAGAGGGGCTGCATCCAGGGGTTGAGCTTTTCGGTGATGTCTCCGGGCAGGTAGCCCAGGTCGCGGCCCATGGGCACGATGGGACGGGCAATCAACAATCGCGAGTAGAGCCGTTCGTCGGCTACCTTTTGCACTCCGGCGGCAATGGCCAGCAGGGTTTTTCCGGTTCCGGCCCGACCCACTAGGGTGACGAGGGAAATGGAATCTTGCAGCAGCAGTTCAAAGGCAAAGCGCTGTTCCCGGTTGCGGGGCTGCACCCGCGACACACCGGAATGGGGCAGTTTACTGAGGGGGATGACCTTGCCGCTGTCGCCCTGCACAAAGCCGAGGGCGGTGTGGCCCGGATTAAACTCATCCACCAGGGTAACGGCCTGGTTCGGGCAGAGGTCTTGATCTAGCCGCAGGTATCCTTCGCTGAACAGGTGTCCCATGGTCTCCCCAGACACCATCACCTCGGCGGTTCCGGTATAGAGGTCGTCGATATCGACTTTGTCGGTTTCGTAGTCCTCCGCCACCAGGCCAAGGGCATCGGCCTTAATGCGCAGGTTGGTGTCCTTGCTCACCAGCACCACGGGCAGGTCGCGGTGGTGGCGATACTCCATGGCCACGGCCAAAATGGCGTTGTCGCCCTTGTCGCCCTCCAACTCAGCGGGCAGTTGCATCAGGGTTTCCCGATGGCACAGGGCCACCTTTAAATGACCCCCATGGTCGAGGGGAATGCCCTCCACCAGCGACCCATGGCTACGCAGTTCGTCCAACGTGCGCGACACATGGCGGGCATTGCGGGCGGTGTCTACGGTGCCCTTTTTGAAGCGATCCAGCTCTTCAATAATGGTGATTGGTAAGACGACATCATTATCCTCAAACCTGAACATTGCCATGGGATCGTGCAGCAATACATTGGTATCGAGGACAAAGACTTTCTTCATAGAGGAAAAGCAAATAAAGGAAAGGCGGGAATGGGGTGAGCGGGAGGCAACGGCCCAGCCCTAGCCATCCGGCTACAGACGACTGTTACGGACAACTGTTTAGTCACTGTAGCGGATCTGTTGGTCTCTGCCGATCCCCCAGTTCTTGAATCTTGACAGGGACGCTCAGTTTTGAGCCGATATCCAAACCCCGCCGGGGGCGAGATCCGCTACAGGGCTTCTCGGTAGCGGGTGAGTAGGGGCAGGAGGTAATCGTAGCCATCCACACCGATGCTGGCGAGGAACTGGGGACGGTGGCTTTGCAGAATGGCCTGAAACCCCTCTGGCCCCAGTTGACCGTAGAGAATACTGAGCAGGGCTGCGGGTTGTTGCCAGTCGTCGGAGCCAATTTGGTCAAATAGGTACATGGCCAAACTGCCCGTGAGGATGGCCTGGTCGAGGGTTCCGGCCCCCTGGTGGGCGGCGGCGAGGTGGGCCAAGTTGGAGGCCACTAGGAAGCGGTCGCCAATGGCCTGGGCGACCTGCAACCCATCGGTGAGGGCGGTGATGGCCGCTTCGTACTGGCCGAGTTTGAGTTGGGCAATCCCCAAACTGTTGGCACATAGGGCTTGGCTGGGCCGATCTCCCACCTGGGCCGAGAGGGTAACGCCTTGCTCTAGGTAGCTCAAGACGGCCTCGTACTGTTCGGGTTCCAACAGTTGATCTTGACCCTGGGCTACCTGGCTGTAGCCCAAATTCGCCAGGGCGTTGGCTTGGCCTAAAGTATCTCCCTGTTGACGGGCCAAAATTAAGGCGCGTTGGCTGTGGCCGAGGGCGGTATCGTAGTCTTGCTGGGCCACGGCGGTGCGGCTGAGGTGGTTGAGGCTGGCAATTTCGCAGACGCCATCCTGGGCTTCGCGGGCAATGGCGAGGGCCTGGTCATGGAAGGCTTTCGCCTGGGCGTAGTTGCCCATGGCCCGTTGGGAATAGCCCAGCAGCGTGAGAATGCGGCCCTTGGTGGCGGTGTTGGGCACCTGCTGAAGGGGTTGATCCAAATAGTCCAGCAAGGTGCGCAGGGGTTCCCCAGAGAGGGCCGTAAACAGGCCGCCATAGAGCGGGAAATAGGGCTGGTTGGCGAACTGTCGTAGCCCCTGCAACAACACCTGAAAACTGCCCTGGACAAGGGAACCCTGCCCCAGTTGGCCCAATCGATGGGCAATTTGGCTCCAGACCACCGCAAAGGTCAAAAACGTGGCAATGGAGAGGCGTTTACCCGCCTTGGGGTCGTAGGGTTGTTGGTCAAACCAGGTCACCAAGGCCCGCTGAAGCCGTTGCAGCACCACCACCCAGGCCACCCAGTCAGCCGTCAGCAGGGGCGTGGATAGTCCGGCGGCGGTAATGCTGCGGTTCAGGGCCAAGTCTTCAAAGAGGTACCGCAGGGATGGTAGGGTGGTCTGCTTACCCCAGGAGGCCCAGGGGCCTTGGGTTTCCCCCGCATTGCCAAACCCTAGCGTGGATCGACCCGCCGTAAAAATCCAGCTCACCACCTCGGTCTCTAGCCCCTGCCAGGTGGCGATCCCCTGATCTAACCCCAGGGCTAAATCCGCCAGGGACGGGCCTGTCTGGGCTTCCGTTTCCACCGTTGTGGATAGTGCGGATTGCTGTAGGGCTTTGGCCAACTGACCGATCTGATCGCGATCTAACGGCTGGGGCTGGTTGGGATCCAGGGCCGCCAGCAAGATCGCCAGCCGATCCGCCACCGCCCCCTGCACCAATTCCGCCGCCACCCCAGTCAACACCGCCGTGGCCTGGTTATCGGCCTGCCAGCGTTGCCATTCAGATTCAATCATCTTAAGTGCCCGCTGCTGCCGTTGGGCCTTGGCCTGCTTAAATTCGTCCGCCGCCGTCAGCCCCGTTTCCACCTGGGCTAGGGTATTCGCCAAGGCCCGCTCGAACAGTTCCCCACTGCCGGGTTCTAGCCCCTGCTGCAACCGCCGATAGACCTGTTGTTTGGACTGAATTTTGCCCTTCAGGGTGTCGGCTACCAGTTGATCAATGAGCGCTTGGCAGGGTGAGGTCATGGCTGGGAATGGGATGTCTGTTGATTAGGATAACGGTTGAGGTGGTCGAGGCACAGGTTCGGGCGGGGGCTAGGAATGTCTGGGGTCATCGTGGGAGAATGCCGTTTTGCAGGTGAGATCGGTTAGCATCACAGGATGTTGGGCTGATGCGCCCTGGTCTCAGACGGATGTTTATTCACTGCTATCGCCATGTTTAATCTAGGTTGGCCCGAAGTTGCGATTGTAATTGGCGTTGCGCTGCTGATCTTTGGGCCGAAGAAAATCCCCCAGCTTGGGGGAGCCTTGGGCAAAACCCTACGGGGTTTCAAGGAGGAAATCAGTGACACCAAACCCAAGGAAGTCGAGCCCTATGAAGATGCCGAGGACGCCGACGTTTACCGTTAGCCACGTCTAAGCAGGCCGCTTTACGTTTCATTGTCGTTTCATTGTTACGTTTCATCGTGCGGATTAACCGGACAAGTTCGGTGAGGTCTCAAGGGGTTAGGTATCCCCTGCACTGCCGTAGCCTTTGTGTTGTATGACGATTCAGTCTCCTGACTTTTGGAAAAGGCCCAGTCTCTGGGCCGCTTTGGGTGTGTTGGTGTTGGTAGGGGTCGGATCTACCCTGGTGGTGCGCCAGCAGCTAGAGGCGCGTCGGTTGGCAGAAGAACGCGCCGCCCTGCCCCCGCCCCGACAGGTGAAGGTCGTCGCCCTAGGCCGAATTGAGCCCGCTAGCCGGGTGGTGCAGGTATCGGCCTCCGAGGCGGGGCGAATTGAACGCCTGGTGGTGGCCAAGGGCGACCGGGTGGAGGAAGGGCAGATTTTGGCCTATCTAGATCGCTATGTGGTGCGGCAGGCGGAACGAGATTTAGCCGCCAGTCAACTGGCCGAGGCCCAGGCCCAACTCGCGGCCCAACGCAATCTAGGACAGGCCCAGGTGCAGGAGGCGACGACCCGGATTGGACAGGTGGATGGGCCGGAACAGGCGGCCATTGCGGCCCAGGCGGCGGCGGTACAAAGTCTTCAGGCCCAGTTGAATGTGGCGGAAATTGACCTGGCCCGGTTTCAGCAGTTGCACCGTTCTGGAGCCATTGCCCGCCAAGAACTCGACCGTCAGCAGGCCACGGTCAATAGGCTCCGCGCCGATGTCGCCAACGCTAAGGCCACCCAGCAGCGCCTAGAGCAGACCCGCATCACGGATATCACCAATGCCGAGGCCCAGTTGGCGGCGGTACAGGCCAACACCACCCTGGCCCAACTGCAAAGCCGGGTCGATTCCGCCGCCCAAACCCTAGCCTTGGCAGAGGCCCAACTTGCGCTCACGGTGGTGCGATCTCCCCAAGCGGGGCAGGTTTTGGATATCCGGGCCTACCCCGGTGAGGCGGTCTCGCCCGGAGGTGGGCCGATTCTGTCCTTGGGTGATACCCGCCAAATGTTCGTAGTCACCGAAGTCTACGAAACCGATATTGGCCGCGTCAGACTGGGCCAGTCCGCCACCATTACCAGCCGCAACGGAGCCTTCCCCGGCACCCTCACCGGAACCGTGGCGGAAATTGGCCTACAAATTGCCAAAAACGACGTGATTGACGACGACCCCGCCGCCAACGCCGACGCCCGTGTGGTAGAGGTGCGCGTGCGAATTGACCAAAGCGAAGTGGTCGCCGCCCTCACCAACCTCCAGGTGGATGTGGCCATTGATATTGAGGCGTCCCCTAACTCGACCATCGCCCCCTCAGAGAACCTGGATTAGAGTGTTCTATAGAAATGACTATCCATTTGCCATGGCCATCGCCCTCACCGCTGCCCCTCTCCCCAAGGGCCCCTGTATATACACATCTTGTTTTCATGCCGCAAGTCCTCGGTGATCCCCCTAAATCCCCCTTGAAAAGCAGGGTGGTTTTATTGTCAGAGGAGAAAAATGAGGATGGTCTGAAACCCTTATCAAGGCGTTCAGCCCATATCCCTCATAGACCCATTAAAAACGATTGAAGACCC
>NZ_JACJRS010000145.1 GCF_014697375.1 Phormidium sp. FACHB-1136 | reverse complement strand
ACCTTCACCCCCGACGGCAATCGCTCCGCCGCTTGATGGAGCATCTCCCGATAGGCCTCATAGGCGACTGAGGCGCTACGGTGTTTGAGCACGCGCCACACCACGGGTGTACAGTGACACACTACCTGTCGTCGGGACAAATTACTGTCGTTCGCCCGAAACCCTTGATTTGCAGTGATTTCAATCATTCTGATAGTCATTTTAGCCCTGATCCGAGTCGGTGAAAAAGGGACAAATAAGCTGTCGTCATCCGGCAAAGTGACAATCTATTTGTCGTTTTCCTCTTGAGGCCCAAGATCAGTAAGTGACAGAATCAGTGTCGTTTTCTGGATGACGCTGTATAATACATGAGAACCACTCTCTCGCTTCGTTGCTCAGATTGAGTGATGGTAAGGACTTTGGTCGTCATTGGGTTGAAAGGAGGATCGAGATGACGTTGGATGTGTCCTCGGAGAATCAGGAAGCGCCCATAGAAGTCGGTGGCTTACCTCCGAGTTTTGCTTCTACTTCTACTTCTTATTCAGAGCAGGGAAACACCATTGTTGAGGAATTAGATGAAGCGGCTCAGCAGAAGTTGGAGGTGATTCAGTCGTTATTGGAACCCTGTGACCGGGCAACCTACGGCGAAAAGCTGCGAGATGCCGCCGACAAGCTGGGGTGTTCTATCCGCACGGTGCAGCGGTTGGTGAAGCGCTGGGAGGCAGAGGGGGTTTCCGCCTTCATGACCTCCGGCAGATCTGACCAGGGTAAGTACCGAATTTCTGAGTTCTGGCAAGACTTTATTCTCAAGACCTACGAGGCTGGTAACAAGGGCAGTCGGCGGATGACACCCAAGCAGGTGGCCGTTAGGGTGCAGGCGAAGGCGCGTGAGATGGGGGAGGATAAACCGCCGAGCTACAAAACGGTGCTGCGGGTGCTGAAGCCTATCATGGAGCGTAAGGAGAAGGCCAAAAGCATTCGCAGTCCTGGCTGGCGAGGCTCGACGCTGTCGGTTAAAACGCGGGATGGTGAGGACTTGTGGATTGAGCATAGCAACCAAGTGTGGCAGTGCGACCATACCCCTGCCGATGTGCTGTTGGTGGATCAGCACGGCAACCCTGTGGGACGGCCTTGGCTGACGGTGGTGATTGATAGCTATTCCCGCTGTGTGATGGGGGTGAATGTGGGGTTTGATGCCCCGAGTTCGCAGGTGGTGGCGTTGGCGTTGCGGCACGCCATGTTGCCTAAGCCGTACGGCCCGGAGTACAAGCTCCATTGTGAGTGGGGCACCTATGGTAAGCCCGTTCACTTTTTTACCGATGGGGGGCGCGACTTTCGGTCTAACCATATCCAGCGCATTGGGGCGGATTTGGGCTTTAGCTGCCATCTCCGGGATCGCCCGCCCGAAGGGGGCATTGTCGAGCGGGTCTTTCGCACCCTCAATGATCAGCTCTTTTCGACCCTCCCCGGCTACACCGGATCGAACGTTCAGCAGCGGCCAGAGGAGGCGGATAAGGAGGCGAGTTTGACCCTACGGGAGCTAGAGCAGTTGGTGGTGCGGTTTCTCTGCGACAACTACAACCAGTCGATTGATGCGCGGATGGGCGACCAAACTCGGTTTCAGCGCTGGGAAGCGGGATTGATTGCGCCCCCAGACCTGCTGGAGGAGCGGCATCTCGACATTTGCCTGATGAAAGCCAGCCGTCGCACCGTGCAGCGCGGAGGCTACCTGCAATTTGAAAACCTGATGTTTCGGGGTGAGTATCTGGCGGGCTATGCCGGGGAGACGGTGTCGTTACGGTTTAACCCCAGCGACATCACCACGGTTTGGGTCTATCGCCAGGAGGATAACCGCGAGGTTTTTCTCACCCGCGCCTTTGCCCAAGGGCTGGAAACAGAGCAGCTTTCCTATGAGGAAGCCAAGGCTATCAGCAAGCGACTCAGGGAGGCGGGTAAGGTCATCAGCAACGATGGGGAATCGAGAACCGGAAAGTCGAGTGCCTGTGAGGCGTACTTTTACACCACGGGAAAAAAGCCGATTATCCCGGTGGTAGCCGCCTAAAACCTACGGCTGGCAACACCTTCAGAGATCCAAATATTTAGTTTTGTAATGGGTATTTCGCCGTTCCGTTGGGTACTCTGGAGGGAGTAAATCTTTCTCGCCTGAGCGACGGCTGAGTTGACAGTCGTCCTCGGCGATAGGATTGGGTCGTTCCCCTGGGTTGTTGTCACCGTAAATCAATGAAGAGCGGTATCTCCGTGGCTGAATCGGCGATGCGGCTGGGTGGCAGCGTACTGGGTCACGTCCTCCTCTGAAACAGAAGTCTTGTTCATGGCCATTCCTGAAAAACTCAATACCGCTACGGTGCCCCAGGTGGGGATGTTGGCCACCCTACGCAATCGTCGGGCACTGATTGCCTCTGTGGAGCCCTTTGGGGCTGGCTCTGAGGGGCTGGTTCACCTGGTGCGGCTAGAGTACGTGGACTCCGATGGCCCATCGGAAGACAGTTTGATCTGGGAGCGAGAAGTTCACAAGACCCTTCTAGAACCCACGGCCCTACCCCCCATTGAGACCTCAGACCCGATGCCCCCGGTGGAGTATGATGCCCTGCTGCGGGCCACTCGGTGGACGGCGTTGTCTCCATTCCTGAGCTTTGATCGCACGGATAGTCAGGCCCAGCCCCCGATAGCGTCGCCGTTCTTTGGGGCGGTGCAGGTGGAGGATTTTCAGTTGGTACCGCTGCTGAAGGCGCTGCGGATGCCACGCATTTCATTGCTGCTGGCGGACGATGTGGGCTTGGGCAAAACGGTAGAGGCGGGGCTGATTTTGACGGAGCTGTTGCTGCGACGGCGAATTCGGCGGGTGCTGATTCTCTGTCCGGCGGCACTGCGGAAACAGTGGCAGCAGGAAATGAAGGCCAAGTTTTCCCTCTCCTTTGACGTGATTGACCGGGCCGAAACCCATGCCCTGCAAAAGCGGCTGGGGCTGGATGCTAACCCCTGGCGCACCTTTCCGCGCATTGTCACGTCTTACCACTACCTGCGGCAGCCGGATGTGCTGGAGCAGTTTCGCGCCGCCTGTCAGCAGCCGGAGGGATCGGCCCAGCTACCGTGGGATTTGCTGATTGTGGACGAATGCCACAACCTGATGCCCTCGAATTTTGGGGAAGATAGCGATCTATCGAAGATGCTGCGGGCCATCGCGCCCTGGTTCGAGCACAAGCTGTTTCTCAGCGCCACGCCCCACAATGGCCATACCCGGTGTTTTTCCGGTCTGTTAGAGCAGCTTGACCCGGTGCGCTTCACCCAAACCACGGACTTCATGCCCGATATGCAGCAGCGTATTCAAGAGGTGGTGATTCGGCGGCTCAAAAAAGAGATTAATGCCCTGGACGAGCAAGCGGGCCACACCCCCCGGTTTTGTCGGCGGTTGACGGATCCTGTCCCGCTCTATTTTCAGCGCCAAGAGCGGCAGCTATCGGAGGCCTTTGAAGCCTTCCGCAGTGCGGTCAAGAGTTTAATTGCGGCATCCAGTAAAACCGATCAGCTAGCGGGAGGGTTCGCGGTAGAGGTGCTGAACAAGCGGCTGCTATCTTGCCCCTACACCTTTGCCAAGTCCTGGTTTCGGTTTCGGGAGGGCAATCGCCAAGCCGAAGGGGCCGAGGTGGGCGCGGTGCAGGCGGCGCGGCGGGCAACGCAGGAGGATTTAGACGACGACCAAGAGGTGGAAGGGCGCTTGTACCACGCCGCCAAAACCACCGGAGCCTGGTTTCAGCCCTTGATTCCCCACCTTCAGGCGGAAATTGCGGCGGTGGATGGGGCGCTGGCCGCGCTCAATCTTGTGCCTCAGGATGACGAGGACATCCCCGACCCAACCCTCGATGCTCGTTGGGACAAGCTGCTGGACACCATCGAAAAGTATTTGCGGGTGGGTACCCGCTGGCAAGAATCGAACCGGATTGTGGTCTTCACGGAATATAAAACCACCCTCGACTATCTGAGGCGGCGATTGTTGGCGACCTATGCCGACCAGCCCGACATCGTGCGCGAACTCTATGGCGGCATGGATGACCGCCAGCGGGACGAGATCAAGCAAGCCTTTAACGACCCCAACGACCCGGTGCGGGTGCTGCTGGCCACCGATGCCGCCTCCGAGGGGCTAAACCTGCAAGAAACGGCCCACATCGTCTTGCACTACGACATTCCCTGGAACCCATCCCGCTTGGATCAGCGCAATGGCCGCCTAGATCGCCACGGGCAGGCCCAGGATGTGTTTGTGCTGCACTTCACCAGCGAAGACGATGCCGACCTGAAGTTTTTGGCCCGGGTGGTGGAGAAGGTCAACACGATTCGAGAAGAACTCGGCTCGATGGGCGAGGTGTTTGATGCCGCCTTTCAGCGTCGATTTGTGGAGATGGAGGATACCGACCGCGTGCTGCGTGGCCTAGACGATGCCGTGACCTATCGCCAGGGCCGATCTCGCCTGCCTAGCTCGGAAGACATCGCCGCCGGACAAGCCGCCGCCGCCGCCCTCCGCACCCTCGAACAAGAGCTAGACCTCACCCCTGCCACCCTGGCCCAAACCCTAGAAATGGCCCTCGGCATCGGCGTGGGCCTGCCCCGGTTTGAAGCCCCCGACGACCAGGGCAGACTGCGCCTGAAGATGCCCATTCCCCCCAAGTGGGATGCGGCGGTGGATGATCACCTTCGGCTGAGCCACACCCACGGCCACCAGGGGCCAATCCCGGCCATTGTGTTTGACCCGCAGCACTTCATCCAAGTCAAGAACCACCGCCCGGTATATCGCCCCGCCAAGGACACGGTACTGATGCACCTCGGCCATCCCCTCTTTCACCAGGCGTTGGGAATGTATGCCCGCGCTCGGTTTCCGGGGGGCATGGGGGACGCTGCCCAGAGCAGCCGCTGGACGGTGCGCTATGGCCCAGTGCCCGCTGGGGCCGATGCCCTGCTGTTGCTAACGGTGGAAGAACTAGCGGTGAATGACCTGCGCGAACCCTTCCACCACTGGGTACGCACCCTGCGCTACCCCATCCACAACGGTGAACTGGGGGCCGCCCTTCCCCACCTTGCCGCCGGGTTGGATACGGCCCAGACCATCACCCCCAGCCCCACAGACCCAGCCATCGAGCAAGCTGTTGACCTTTGGGATGATATCAAACCCGACGTGCAAGCCGTACTTCAACAACTCATGGCCGATCTCACTTGCCAGGTAAAAGAACAACTCTCCCAACGGGAGCAGGTCGCCCTTGAGGAAGAAACCCAGCGATTCAAACATCGGCTCAAAGAAGTGGAGCGGGCGATGAAAGAAACCACCCTGCAAAAGCTAGAGAAAGAGCGCGACACACTGCTAGAAGACATGCAGCAGCTTTCGATTTTGCAGGAAAACCGTCGCGCTCAGGAAGAACAACTGCGTAACCTGGACGACGAATTGCATCGCCGCCGCAAGCACTATCAAGACCTGATGGATCAGCTACAGAAAGAGCGTGATCGTGTCCTCAACCAAATTTTGCCCAAGCGCCATACCCTGCGGGGGCGGGCGCAGGTGTTTCCGGTGGCGGTGGAGATTCGGGTGGGGAGGGAGTAGGGAGTGGGGAGTAGGGAGTAGGGAGTGGGGAGTGGGGTAGGGGCGAGGTGCCCTCGCCCTCTGGGGCTAGGGGGATTGATTAGACTTTTAGAAGTGCATGGAAAGGGGGCGATATGTCGTATCGGGATTTTACGTTAGAGACGGTTAGAAAGCGGTTTGGGCTGACGATTGAAAGTAATCAGGATTTGTTTTCAGAGCGCATTCAGTCGGTCGTGTTGGCGGAGGCGTTTACGGGATATTTGCGCTATAGCGTTCCGTTGGCTTTAGCAATTAACACAGAAAAAGCCCGTTCCGAGATGATTATTGCACCGATTCTAGTAGAACTAAAGCGCCTTTTGAATGACCAAATGAGTCTTTTCTCTGGGGTTGAGTTCAATGTTGATGCCGCCCAGGAATTGACTGGATTCTGTGATTTCATTATTAGTCTGTCTCGCCAGCAACTCTACATTAGTGCCCCTGTTTTTATTGTGTTTGAGGCCAAAAACGAAAACATCAAAGGAGGGCTTGGGCAATGCCTAGCGGCCATGGTGGCGGCTCGGTTATTCAACGAACGAGAAGACCAAGCCATCGACCCAATTTACGGAGCCGTGACCACGGGCAACCAATGGAAATTTTTAAGCCTTAAAAACGACACCGCCTACATCGACCTTCAAGACTATTACATCGACCGCATCGAAGACATTATGGGAATTTTAGTCAGCCTCGTCCAAACCCCCAAAAAGCCTGTTCCCGCCTAACCCCCCAGGGCGGGAAAACCCCACCCCTACCCGATTCCCCAGGGCGAGGTGTCCTCGCCCCTACCCGACTCCCGACTCCCGACTCCCGACTCCCGACTCCCGACTCCCCACTCCCCATGCCCACCTCCCTCCAAACCCCCACAACCCACACCGACTGGTGGATCTCCCTCAAGCACGGTGGCCTGTTAATTGCCCCGGCCAAGCTAGAGGAATACTTTGTGCCCAGCCAGCTAAGGCCGCTGTCGCGCTATGCCGAAGACAACCTGCGGCGCGATGTGCAGGGGCTAAGCAATGGCAACCACGGCCAAATCGGTGCCCTGCTGGACACGGTGCTGGAGGAGGTGCTGGGCCTCGCCAAGGACTTTTGGCAAAAGGGCTCATCTGTAGAGCGCGACTGGGCACAGCAGGCCATTACCCGCGAAACCATCAAGCCCCGCCGCGTTTGGCAGGATGACCGGGGGGCGGTGCTGCCCGTGTTTGTGGCCGATGGCCAAGAGCGAGGGGGCCAGGTGACGCGGCTGGGGATTGGCCGGGGCAAGCGGGCCGTTTCGCGGGTGATTGAGTGGCTCCGCAAAGCCGATCAACCCATCGCCCTACTCACCAATGGCTACCAATGGCGGCTGATCCATGCCGGGGCCGACTACGATGCCTGGTGCGAGTGGGATATTGCCCTATGGTTCGAGGAAGGACGCCCTGGCTCCCAGGTCACGGCCCTGCGGTTGCTGCTGGGGGAAGCTTCTGTCCGTCCTCCCCAAGCCGGACGGCCTAGCCCATTACTCGCCGCCATTCAGTCCTCCCGCCAAGGACAGGCAGAGCTGTCGGACGTGCTGGGGGAACGGGTACGGAAGGCGGTGGAGGTGTTGATTCGGGCCTCTTCGGCGGCGTTGAATGCGGTGACTCCCCCTCATCCCCCAACCCCTTCTCCCACCAGGGGAGAAGGGGAGCAAGAAAGCTCCTCTCCCTCGATGGGAGAGGCGGGGGTGAGGGTGACAAATCGCGACATCTACATCGCCGCCAGCCGCATCATCATGCGCTGTGTGGTGATTTTGTTTGCCGAGGCCCGTGATCTGCTGCCCCGTGAGAATCCGATTTACCACAATTCCTACGGTATTCAGGGGTTGCGGGAGCAGCTAGACCGTATGGCGGGGGGCCGTGCCTCGGAGCGGTTGCGGAATGGCTATAGTGCTTGGCCGCGTCTGTTGGCGTTGTTTCGGTTGGTGTATGAGGGATCGGCCCATGAGGCGATTCCGGTGCCGCGCTATGGGGGTGGGTTGTTTGCGCCGGGATTGACCACCGCTGCCGATCCGGTTCTGCGTGCCCTCGCGGCCCTAGAAAATCCGACCCAGGGGCCATCGGATGCGGTGGTGGCCCAGATGTTGGAGTTGCTGTGTCGCAGCCAGGTGAAGGTACGCCAGGGGCGACGGAGTACCTGGGTGCCGACTCCGGTCGATTTTTCGGATTTGTCGTCGGAATACATCGGCATTCTCTATGAGGGACTGTTGGATTTTGAACTGCGCCGCGCCGACGATGATGACCCCATGGTTTTCCTCAACCTGGGCGATCAGCCTGCCTTACCCCTGACGCGGCTGGAGGGGATGGATGACAGGGCGTTGGAGTCGTTGGTGGAGAAGCTGAAGGAGCGGGAGTCGGGGGAAGAGGGAGAAGAAGAGGGGGAGTCGGGAGTCGGGAGTCGGGAGTCGGGGGAAGAGGAGACTGGGGAAGAGGGTAGGGGTGAGGTTGCCTCGCCCTGGGGCGTCGAGGGTGGGGAGTTAGAAGAGGAGGATTCTCTAGACAACTCCGACCCGACTGACGACTCACCACTCCCGACTCCCGATCAAGTCCAGCACTTACGAGATCGCGCCCACACTTGGGCTATCCGAGCGGTAAAGGCGGGTGGTTTGGTCAAGAAGCCGCGCAGTAAAAAAGCCGACGCCTTGGCGGACTATGAGCAGCAGGTGAGCCAGATGGCCCATCGCCTAATTGCCCGTCTCGTTTTGCCGGGGGAATGGTTTTTGGTGCGCTGGGGTGGCACCCGGAAGGGGTCGGGTACGTTTTATACGAGACCTCAGCTAGCGGTGCCGACGGTGCAGCGAACGTTAGAGCCGTTGGTGTATGAGGTGCGGGAGTCGGGAGTCGGGAGTCGGGAGTCGGGGGTGGAGGATGGCTCAGAATTATCGAGAACTGCGGGTTTGGAACGAGGGAATCACGCTGGTGGAGATGTGCTACCGAATGACCAAGGCGTTTCCGAAGGAGGAAATTTATGGGATGACGTCTCAGATTCGCAGGGCAGCCGTGTCGATACCCGCGAATATCGCGGAGGGCTACGGTCGGGAGAACCGGGGCGAGTACATTCAATTCCTCAAAATCGCCCAGGGATCCCTCAAGGAACTGGAAACCCATCTGATCATCTCGGAGCGGGTACACCTGGCAACCCCTCAGACCATCGCGCCGATCATGACTCAGTGCGAGACAGCCGGGAAAATGCTACGTTCTCTAATCCGCACCCTACAACAGAAGCCATAACGGGAATCGGCCCATACCAAGATCCCGACTCCCGACTCCCGACTCCCGACTCCCCCAAACCCAAATCTCCCGCCGAAATCCTCTCCCTCCGCATCTGCGACCCCGCCTGTGGTTCGGCCTCGTTTTTGATTGCGGCGTTGCGGTATCTCACCAATGCGCTGTGGGAAAGTTTGTTTGCCCATGGTTGGCTGATTGAAGATGGGGATCGGATTCGGATTGGGATTCCTGAGGATGCGCGGCCAGCCTGGTTTGTGGACTGTGTGAAGGATTTGCCGCTGGCAGCGGAGAAGGTGGAGGAGTTTTCTAAGCCACGGTTGAAGCGGTATATCGTTGAACGCTGTATTTATGGGGTGGATATTAACCCGCTGGCGGTGGAGTTGGGGCGGCTGGCGCTGTGGGTGGAGACGATGGATCGGTCGCTGGCCTTTGGCTTTTTGGATCACAAAATTAAGGCCGGAAATGCCTTAGTGGGCTGCTGGTTTGATCAGTTTCAGGATTACCCGATTATGGCTTGGGAACGGGAGGCGGGGGACGCCACCCACCGGGGGATAAGCTGTTAGTCATCTAAACTGCGTATAATACATTAAAATTCTGGAATAAGCCATGGGAGTCAGAAACTATCTAACGTCAGAGGAAAAGCAAGAGCTTCAGAAGCA
>NZ_JACJRS010000144.1 GCF_014697375.1 Phormidium sp. FACHB-1136 | reverse complement strand
AACGTATTGCGACTGATCTGCAAGACACGAGCGACGTGGCTCTTGCGCTCACCTCGGTCAACTGCGGCAACGGCCTTTACTCTTAAATCCACACTGTAGGGGGCAGGCATCGGGGTTCAGGGGCGGAAACAACATCCCTATTCTGTCCTAATCAGTCTCCGGGCTGCAATAAGAGTGAATCCGCTGAACCGCTCAGTTTCTCTATCGCCTCGTTCAAACGGCAGGCCCTGAATGCCCATCTTCTCGACCTATTTACAGCCACGTTTGCTCTGGAGCCAACTTTGATTCAATCCCATCCCAACTACCAGACCCTCCTGAACTACGGGGTTATCGCCGCATAGACTGGGATCACAGCCTCCTAAATCTGTCCGGAGTGTTGTAAAGTCGAGCTTAGGATAGAAAAGTAATTGAGGTGACTTTCGTTAGGGAAAAATTGCTGCTTTAATGTGATGGCTGCCCCGTTTATGCGGTGTCTTGCCCTTGTCTGGGGTCATTGGCTAATGCTCCAGCCATCTGTCCGGCTCACGGCGGAACCCTAGCACCGTTGGCGATACCTTGGTGTATATCCGTCCATGACAGCGCCCCCTCAACTATCCCTCTCACCGCCGCCCCGCATTCTCGTGGTTGAGGACGACTACGCTAATCGCTTGCTTTTTGCCGACTATCTCACCTTTGCCGGATTGACTGTCCTGACCCTGCCCGATGGCACCCAGATCGAGCAAGCCCTGGCCAACTTTCAGCCCAATGCCCTGGTGTTAGACCTAGGGCTACCCGGCCCTGATGGCTACCACATTCTAGAGATGTTGCAAACCCCTGGAGGCCAGCTACGGATCCCGGTGGTGGTGGTGTCGGGCTATGCCTTTGTGGAAAATCAGGAACGCGCCTTGGCCCTGGGGGCCAGCCAATATTTGGTCAAACCCGTGCAAATGAAGCAACTGGTGGAGGCGATCCAAGGGGTACTAGCCGATAGATAGCGATCTAGGCGGGTGATCTAGGCAGGGTAGCCTTGATATCTAGGCATGGCCCCTAGGCAACGGGGGCTAGGGGATGGAGTCAGGCTGGGAACGATGCTGGGAGGCGAGGAACGGTTGGACATCGCGGCTGAGCTGCTGCACCGATTTACCGATGTCGCCGCCCCCTAAACTCATGACCTTTCGCCCGACAAATTAGGGCGCTATCCTAAATTAGAACTGTATTGCATTAGGATGGCCACTGCCGTGACCGCTACGGTGCCTCCCCCCCTCCTCAACGACACCGACCGACTGGAAGATCGTCTGAAGGAGATCCCCAAAGAACCGGGGGTCTACTTTATGAAGGACAGCCACGACCAAATTTTGTACATCGGCAAATCCAAATGTTTGCGCAATCGGGTGCGGTCATATTTTCGGGATCTCCACAGCCACGCCCCCCGCATTGCCATGATGGTGATGCAGGTGGTGGAGATTGAAATCATCGTCACCGATACCGAGTCTGAGGCGCTGGCCCTAGAGGCGAACCTGATTAAGCATCACCAGCCCCACTTCAATGTGCTGCTAAAGGACGACAAAAAGTACCCCTACCTCTGCGTCACCTGGTCGGAGGAGTATCCCCGCATTTTCATTACCCGCAAGCGGCTGAAGCACAGCAAGGATCGGTACTACGGCCCCTACGTGGATGTGGGCCTTCTGCGCAGCACCCTGAGTTTGGTGAAGCGGATTTTTCCGTTGCGCCAGCGCCCCCAGCCTGTCCACAAAAATCGCCCTTGCCTGAACTATGACATTGGTCGCTGTCCTGGGGTGTGCCAACGGCTGATTTCCCCGGAGGACTACCGCAAAACCCTGCAACGGGTGGTGATGGTTTTCCAAGGGCGCACCACGGAACTGGTGGATATTCTGACCGGGCAGATGGAAAAAGCCGCCGAGGATCTGAAGTTTGAGCAGGCCGCCCACCTGCGGGATCAAATTCGCGGCTTAGAACGGCTCTGTGCCGACCAAAAGGTGGCCCTGCCCGACGACACCGTATCGCGGGATGCCATTGCCCTGGCAGCAGACGACAAACATGCCTGTGTGCAGATCTTCCAAGTGCGGGCGGGTCGCCTCGTCGGGCGGCTGGGCTTTGTGGCCGATGCCGAAGCGGGATCTCCGGGCACCATTCTGCAACGGGTGCTCGAAAACCATTACCAAACTGTGGATTCCGTGGAAATTCCCTCGGTGATTTTGGCCCAGCACCCCCTCCCCGAAGCGGAAATTTTGGCGGACTATCTGACCCAGCGGCGGGGGCGCAAGGTAACCATCGAAGTGCCCCAGCGCCAGGTGAAGGCCGACCTGATCGACATGGTGGAGCGCAATGCCCAATACGAACTAGCCCGCACCCAGGCCGTCGCCGACCGCACGCTGCAATCCCTCCAGGATCTCGCCGTGGTGCTGGATTTGCCCGACCTGCCCAAGCGCATCGAAGGCTACGACATTTCCCACATCCAGGGTTCCGACGCTGTGGCGTCCCAAGTGGTGTTTGTGGATGGCCTGCCCGCCAAACAGCACTACCGCCACTACAAAATCAAAAACCCCGACGTCCGCTCCGGCCACTCCGACGACTTTGCCAGCATGGCCGAGGTGATCCGCCGCCGCTTCCGCCGCTATGCCGCCGACCCGAATTTGCCCCGCATCGGCAACCCCGACTGGCCCGATTTGGTGATGATCGACGGTGGCAAGGGCCAACTCTCCGCCGTGGTGGAAGTCCTCAAAGACCTCAACCTGCTGCAAGAGTTGAATGTAGTCAGCCTCGCCAAAAAGCGGGAGGAGATTTTCTTGCCCGGAGAATCCCAACCTCTCACCACCGAGGCCGAACAACCGGGCGTTCAACTCCTGCGCCGCCTGCGAGATGAAGCCCACCGCTTCGCTATCAGCTTCCATCGCCAAAAACGCACGGAACGGATGCGCCGCTCTCGTCTGTCGGACATCCCTGGCCTCGGCCACCACCGCCAAAAGGAACTGCTCGCCGCCTTTCGTTCCATCGACTACATCCGAGAAGCCAGCCCCGAACAACTGGCCACCGTCCCCGGCATTGGCCCCCAACTGGCCCAAACCATCTACGACTACTTCCACCCCCAACCCGCCACCAGCGATGAAATAGAAGCCTCCGCTTCCTTAGATCTCGACGTTGATAGATCCAGGGCTTGATGCCTCAGATTCAGCCCCCATATCCCAGACAGGGTAGGGGAGTCATTTGCGCCAGGGCCAGCGAGTCCCCATTTCCGTGGCCGCTGACCAGACCAAGTACAGCCCAAACAGCGCAACACCCGCCAAAAAGGGGACAAAATCATCGGGCATGGGCTAACTCCAAGCGATGTCAAAAGGTCATCAGCGACAGAATTTAGCTTCGCAGCGTCACCTTGAACTGCTTTTCTAGGGCGGCGCGTACCTTTTGGTGGACGGGATCGACGACCTCATCGGTGAGGGTTTGATCGGGTGAGCGATACACCAGTCGGAAGGCCAAACTGCGCTGGCCATCGGGGACGGAGGTACCGCGATAGTCGTCGAACAGGGCGACGGATTCCAGCAGCTTGCCCCCCGCCTTGCGCATGGTGGCCTCTAGGGCAGACACCGCCAAATCCAGGGGCGCATAGAAGGCCAGATCGCGGTCGCTGGCGGGGAAGGGGGAATAGGCCGCAAACTTCACGGCTTTTTGCTGGCTGGGCAGCAGACACAGTTCCAACGCCGACCAGTTGAGCTGGAAGACATAGACCTCCTCCGGCAGTTCCCGATGTTGCCGCAGTTGGGGGTGCAGTTGGCCAAAGCGGCCCAGTTCCGTCCGGCCTCGCACCCACAGGGAGGCGGTACGTCCGGGGTGGAAGCGAGTATCTTGGCTGTCGGCCCGGTAGTCTACCGCAAGGCCGAGGCGTTGGAACACGGTATCCAGAATGCCCTTGGCCTCGTACCAGGTGAGGGGCTGTTCTTGGCCGCTGTTCACCCACTGGGTGGAGCGTCCATCGCCACCGAGGATGCCGCCCACCGCCTTGGCTTCGTGGATGCCCTGGTCATCCTGCCAGAAGATATTGCCCAGTTCAAAGCCGTTGAGGGGGCCGTTGCCCTGGTTGAGGTTGAGTTCGTAGGCGTCGATCAGGCCATCGACCAAATCCTGACGCAGGGCGGAATATTCCGGGAACAGAGGGTTCGCCAGCACCACCTGCCGCTCGGAGATGGGCTTGGTGAGGGAATAGTGCAGCAGTTCCGTCAGCCCCGCCCCTCGGAAGGCTTCCCGCACCCGCCGCGCCAGGGCCGCTTCGGGGGAGAGCATTCCGCCCACCGCGCCCTGGGGTAGGGTATCGGCAAAGTGGTTGTAGCCGTAGAGTCGGGCCACTTCTTCGATTAAATCCACCTCGCGCTCTAGGTCGCGATAGCGGTAGGGGGGCACCGTCACCGACCAGATTCCTGGAGCCTTGGCCGATACGGTACAGCCTAGGGTTTCTAGCAGCTTCACGACCGTATCCCCAGGCAGGGGGGCGGGGTCTGACCCCAGGTTTACCACTGGCCCCAGCAGGTGATGGACGCGATCCAGCCGCAGTTCTAGGGTGCGTTCGGGAATGGCTTGGCCGAGGGCGGTGGTGGCCGTAGTTTGGGAGATCACCGTTGCCCCCGCCAGTTCTACCATCAGATTTAGGGCGCGTTGGCAGGCGAGGGACAGTTCCGCCGGGTTTACCCCCCGTTCGTAGCGGGCCGAGGCTTCGGTGCGAAGCCCCTGACTGCGGGCCGATTTGCGAATCACTGCCGCATCAAAGTAGGCTGCTTCTAGCACCACGGATTGGGTAACGTCACTTACTTCGGTGTCTTCGCCACCCATCACCCCTGCCAGGGCCACCGGGGCATCGTGGGCGGTAATGACCAGGGTTTCGGGGGCCAGAGTACGCTCTTGGCTGTCCAGGGTCGTTAGGGTTTCGTCAGGACGGGCAAAGCGGACGCCTAGGGTCAGATCGCCCTTGCCCAGCTTCGCCAGTTGATCGCGGTCGAAGGCATGGAGGGGTTGGCCCCATTCCAGCAGCACGTAGTTGGTGATGTCTACCACGTTATTAATGGGCCGAGTGCCTGCCGCCTGGAGCCGCGCCTGAAGCCACTGGGGCGAGGGGCCGATGGTGATGCCCTCTAGAACGGTGCCGATGTAGATAGGGCAAGCCTTTTCGTCGGGTAGGTCGATGGTGACGGCGGATTTAGGATTCGTAAACGTTGGAGCCTGGGTGGGGGGCAGGTGCAGCGGTGCCCCGGTGATGGCGGCCACCTCGCGGGCCAAACCCACCATACTGAGGGCGTCGGCACGGTTGGCGGTGGAGGTGACATCCAAAATTACGTCATCCAAGCCCAGGAGGGGCCGCACGTCTTGGCCCACGGTTAAGTCGGCCTGGTCAAACATGTGAATGCCTTCGGAATCCTTCTCTAGCCCTAGTTCCGACAGAGAGCAGATCATCCCCGCCGAGGGCACCCCACGCAGTTGGCGAGGTTTGATGGTGAGATCCACCTTGGGCAGGTAGGTATTGACGGTAGCCACCGCCACGTAGATATCCGCCCGCACGTTGGCCGCACCGCAAACGATGGTCGAGGGTTCTGCCGCGCCAATATCCACGGTGCAAACGCTCAGCTTTTCGGCATCGGGGTGAGAGACCCGCTCCAGCACCCGGCCCACCACCACGCCATCGGCCCAGGTGCGGCGATCTTCAATGTCTTCCACTTCAAACCCTGCCATGGTCAGCGCGTCGGCCAAGTCCTCCGGGCTGAGGTCAACGCTCACGAGGTCATTCAACCAGTTCAGAGAAATACGCATGATAGGGACTGTCAGTAAATTCGGTGCAGGTAACTTGGGTTCAGGTGACGTTGCTACAGGTCACTCGATGCCGGAAAAACGGCACCGGATGGCACTCAATCGCCCAAATATTCTACCCTTTCACCGCCCGCAGAATCGCCAGGTTTGGGCAACCGCCTGCCTTAGCAAGCCCCACGGGATACGGCCAACGGCATGGATAGTTCACGACCTATCACCGCATCCACCCACGGAGACCGTCAAACGGGCTGATCCAAATTTGGGGTTTGTGATGTTGCAAAGTGTGTATCGTCACGGCGTCGGCATCACGCAAAAACACCGTACCCAATCGCCAAAATCCCCACTATCATTGAGATAGCGGTTCATGGAACCCCGCCCGCCATGGTCAATATGCTCACCACAGCTTGGGTGCCCAACCTCGCTTCAGGCCGTCGCACCCGTTTCTCGATTTTCCCGAAACCTCTCTCCCCTGAATCCAACCCCTCAGCACCCGCCATCTCGGTGCATCCTGCCGCTGTGCATCTGAAGGATCTGCCAAAAGAGACGGATTACGATCCTGTCTTCCAGGAAAGATCGGGTTCCTCAAAAACGTATTCAAGGACTACGATTTCAGAAACCAATGAAATCACAAAAAACGGTCTAGAAAAAGAACCCATGGAGGTACAGCTCACCCTGCCTGTGGAGGAACCGGAGCCTAGCCCTCCTGACATTTCCCCTATTACCCTAGGGCTAGCCACCCAGGATGTGCGCACGGTGCTGCGGGAACAAGACGAGCAGAGCCAAATCCTCACCACCAAGCTAAATATTCTCTTTGTGGCCAACAGTGCGCTCCTCACCAGCTTGAGTATTTCTCGATTATTGGTCAGTGGAAATTTGTTTAGTTTGGCGGAGATTTTTGGGTTTTTAATTAGTTTTTCGCTGCTAATGCGGGCCTTTTTACCTCGCCAAGTAGCCGTTACACCGAATTTAGAAGACAGCACATTTTTAGAACGCTACCTAGCCCTCAGCGCCCAAGACTATCAACTGCAAATGTTAGTGAACTTGGCAGAAACCTACAACGCCAATAAACAGCGCCTTGAGGATGTTTCTCAGGGGTTGAAATACGCCGCCTATACCATCTGGACGACAACTGCTATCATGCTGATCAACATCGTTGTGGTTTATATCACTAAAAGTTTACAAGCACCGATGCTCTAGGGAACCATCGTTATTGATTTAGGGTCTTGCCCATGGCCTCCTCTGACCTAATCGACAGCCACCGAGCCTCTGAGAATGTTTCCGCTCAGGCCGATTCCCTGGCAGCGGAATCCTCAGAATCCAGTCAAGGGGGGCATGATACTGGCGATACGGCGACTGAAAAGCGGGTTGCTTTGCCCAAACCCGACACCAATAACATCACGGTGCTGACCGAAAACTTACCTAACGACCCCATTCTGCCCTGGCACCATTTTGATTCTCCCTGGCTAGAAAAAGAAGAACCCACCGCCGAAGAAACTCCAGTAGAAGACTCCACACCGTCCAGCGATGACGATGGTGGCGAACAGCTTTCCCTAGCGCTGGATGAGGTTTCTTCTGAGGAGGTCACGCCTGAACCTGATCAATCCCATGATGATTCGTTAAACGCTCGTCCTATTCAATAATTTAGATTTGTAGCGAATTTCATTTGAATAGGATGTACTGTGAGAATCGCCCCTGCCCCCCTTAGTAAGGGGAGTACAGAGTAAACCTTAGACCGCTAAGTACTGGGGGGATCTAAAACCCAGTAACGGTGTATCTAAATCTATCGAGAACTGCTATACGACCACCTATTACGGCTCAAAAAAATATACATCTACACAAAAATGACGGATATTACGTTACTTAAACAGATGATTCGTGGCGCTTTTTGTGACGTTGCTTATCCTGGCGACGAATGCCTAAAAGGTAGCCGCGAAGGCGATGAACCCTATCTTTTGGAAAACGAATTTAAAGGCAAAACAGACTGGACAATCCTAGGGGCCGATTTCCTCGATCAGGCTCCCGACGGCTATGCTTCTGCCCTGAGTTTTTTCTCCGATGAAGCGTTTCGGTTCTATTTGCCTGCTTACCTGATCGCCGATCTCAACAATGCCCTACAATCCGCTGATCCAACGTTTCACCTGTGCTTTGGCCTAGATGATTTTTACGGTTCTCAGCCCATCAACCCACGCCGCTATGGAGATCGGACCTGGTTGGCCGAAAAACAGCGCAAATTCGCCATATTTAGCCCATCCCAGGCCGCAGCCATTGTTGCCTATTTGCAATACAAGGCCACCCAGGACGAGTTCCAGCAACCTATGATTGAGCAAGCCCTTCAAAATTATTGGGTAGTCCCATTTCGTACAGGCTAGAGAATAATCAGGTGCCCCTAAAGACCTTACGGCAGTAGATCGCTGTTTCGAGCTGATTTTTCTCTGACCCGTAGATTAATGCGCTACCAGTAATACTGGATATAAGTCATTTCAGGGCAAAGGGAAGTGATCAGCCATCGGAATGTCCTAGCTCAACTTCCCTCTAGTTCAGAGTTCCCAGCTTCCTGTGATGGATAACAGCAATCTCTGTCAGATTTTTGGCTATGATTTCTAAGGAATGAATTTAGGAATATCTATTGTCGAAGCTACGCCAAATATCAAGCTCGGCGTTTGGGATCAGCGCTGGTCGCCCACGTCACAAGTATCGAGTAGCATGAGCCTGTAGTACGTGTGGTGGTGGTTGAATAATCATGGTGTGCAGCGGACAAGGCAGGCGATCTTAGCCCCATTCAGGCATGAGACCTTAATCTATGGAGCAATCCGCCCAAGCCCTCGGCGTTAGCGTCGTGGTGGTGGATGACACCATCGATCCCAGTTGCCCCCCAGAGTCCCTAGGTATGCGTGGATCTTCCCTATCCAGCGAGCGCCTCAGCCTCAGCCGATTTTTTCGGTTAGCGGGGGCCAATATTTTGTCGAACCTGATGGTGCCCCTGGCGGGGTTGGTGGATACGGCCTTTTTGGGCCACCTAGACGCCATTCACCACCTGGGCGGCGTTGCCCTCGCCACGGTGATTTTCAACGTGGTCTATTGGAGCTTTGGCTTCTTGCGCATGGGCACCACGGGCACCACGGCCCAGGCTAGGGGGCGCGGCGATGAGACCGACCTTTGGCTGATTCTGCTGCGCAATGGTACGGTGGCCCTAGGGTGTGGGCTGGTGATTGTGCTGTTTCAGGTGCCCATTCGCGAGGTGGGGTTTTCCCTGCTTCAGGCCGAGGCTGAGGTGAAGGCGGCGGGCTATGCCTTCTACAATGCCCGTATTTGGGACGCTCCGGCGGTGTTGCTCAACCTGGTGCTGCTGGGCTGGTTTCTGGGCCAAGAACAGGGGCGACGAGTGTTGATGCTTTCCCTCATCGGCAACGGTAGCAATGTTGTCTTTAATAGCCTGTTTATCGGTTATTTGGGTTGGGCCAGTGCCGGGGCTGGGTTGGGTACGGCCCTCAGCCAGTACGTGACGATGATCCTGGGCGTGGCGTTGATTCTGCGGGAAGGTGGTCTTACCAAACTCCGCCAGGTGGCCCCCCAGGGTTGGGATGGCCAAGCCCTCAAGGGTATCTTTTCCCTCAACCGCGACATCCTGATTCGCACTTTTGCCCTGGTGATGAGCTTTGCTCTGTTTATAGCAGCCCGCAGGCAGGTTAGGACAATACGCGGAAGGCATTGTCGAGGGCATCCCACAAGGTGTCAAACTGGTGCAAGGTCTTTCGCACGTAGTGCTTGATCCGTGCCCAAAACTTCTCAATTTTGTTCAAGTCAG
>NZ_JACJRS010000143.1 GCF_014697375.1 Phormidium sp. FACHB-1136 | reverse complement strand
ACGCCAAGGCCTTGAGGTGTCGCAGATCCCGACGATGGCTATATTGACGCAGCAAGGACAGCACTTGATCATAGAGACAGGTGGTGGCTGGCATGGCAAAGACCCTGAGATATGCAATTCCAGCGTCTCATGTCACCTCACCTTTTCCCCCTCGCAGCACGAGGTTTCAAGCCTTTCACCCACTTCTGTCAGGCAGTCAGGTTACCCAGTCCCCATTCCGGCTAATTATGCTCGACAAGAATGCCCTCTTTGCCCTATCACTCTTTCCCTACCTGGGTTTTCTCTGGTTTCTCACACGCACCAGAGAAACACCTAAAATGGCCCTGTTTGGGTTCTATGCACTATTAATCTTTGTGGCTGTCACCATTCCAGCCGGAATTTACGCCAAAGTGGCCCTCAACGCAGAGCTAGCCAACATTGACTGGCTCCACGGCGGGGCCGAAGCATTTTTAACCCTGTCGAATATTTTTGTGGTACTGGGTTTCCGGCAAGCCGTTATCCAGCACCAACGGGCTAATTCTGAGACTGGGGGGTCGGTAGCTTCTGGGGAATAGGGCCAAAGATGCGGTCGGTAAACTTCACATACCAAGCCGCCGCTTGTACCTGAATAATGTAGGCCATAGCAATAATCAGGGCAATTTCTGAACCCTGCTCTTTGCCAAAGCTAGTCATAGCAATAGCTAGGGCAATGGAGAGATTTCGCATCACCGTACCGTAGACTAGCGCAATGGCATCGCCTCGGGTAAAGAACAGCTTGCCGATGATGGTGCTGAGCAGAAAATTCCCGGCATACAGAATCGCGAGGGGTAGCAAGAAAGACAGCAAAATCATCGGATTGCCGATAATATCTTTAGCCTTTAGTGCCATAGCCACAAACACGACACCCAATACGCCCAGGGTAGAAAAGGCCGGGAATTTTTGTTTTAGATTTTTGTGATACTTATCGGCCCCTACGGTGCGGATTAGCACGACACGGGTGACGAGACCGAGCAACATCGGCAGAAAAACAATGACGATAATCTGTCGAAAAATATCTGCCAGGGGAATTTCCACCACCGCACCCATCAGCCCCTTAGCATAGAACGGGGTAGCAACGGAACCGAGGATTAGTCCCACCACGGTCATCTTAATCGCAGCGCTGACGTTACCCTTGGCAAACCCTGTCCAGGAAATCGTCATACCGCTGGTGGGCAATAGGGAGGCGAGCAATAACCCCAGGGCCACAAGGGGCTGATCGGCAAAGAATAATTGCCCCATGCCAAAGGCGAAAAAGGGCACAATGGCAAAGTTAATTAATTGGGTGACGACCTGAACCTTGGTATCACCGCCCGATAGTACCTCCTGAATTTGCAGGCTCACCATCATCGGATAAACCATCAAAAACGTGAGGGGAATAATCAATGCCTTGAGTGGGGCTGGGTTAATGACGGCACCGACTAAAATCCCCGCTATCATGCAAATTGGTACCGACCAAACCAAGTTTTTTTGTATAAATCCAAGAACTTTCCACACGGTAATTGCCTACCTTTTCTATTGAGAAGTGGGTTATTTACGGAAGATCAGTAGATCACACCCCCCCGCAGGCCTCACCCTAAATCCCTCTCCCCAAGGGAGAGGGACTTTGAAGACTGTCTCCGGCTCCCCTTTCCTCGCGGGAGAGGGGTTGGGGGTGAGGGCTGGATTGCGTCAAAAGAGCACGTTTGTGATCTACCGAAGATATGTCAGGCAATCAGAATCCCTACACCCACCAGGGTCTTTCGCCCGTGCGGGGGTCGGTTTCAGTCCAGGGATAGAGCCAGATGGCATTGTCGCGCACCTCAACACGGGTGAGTTTGAGGGGCCGATCCGCTGGGCCGCGCACCACCGCACCGTCGGGGCTGTAGCGGGAGCCGTGGCAGGGGCACTGAAACTGCTGATCTAGCGGGTTCCAGGGAAAGGTGCAGCCCAGGTGGGTGCAGTTATCCACAATGCCCATGGGGTCGATGGATCCGTCATCGAGCACGGTCAAATAAGTGGGTTCTCCAGCCAGTCCGGCTACCAGGGCGCGGGTGCCGGGGGGTTCAGCCAAAATTTGGCTGGCGGGGATGGGGGCGCCCAGTTTGTCCTTGGCCAGCAGTCCCCCTCCAGCGGCAGCAACGGTGGGGGGCACCATGAATTTGGCGACGGGATACAGGGCAGAACCCGCTGTGGCGGCAACGGTGGCTCCAGTGAGGAAGTTCAGCAGTTGCCGCCGAGATAAAGAAGGGGGTTCGTCGAGGGGAAAGGTGTTATCCATGATTGTTATCTATGCGGCGACCAAAGCGGCTTCGGGTAGTTGGGCCATGACGGCCTGCATTTTTTGGCTGGCATCGAGGGCGATTTCCTTAGCCTGGGGGCTGTGAATCATCAAAAACATGGCCAGGGGATCCACAGCGGAGACTTCCACTCGGCCATCGGTGTGCTCTTGCACAACGACGTTGCAGGGATAGAGCACGCCTGCCTTGTCGTCGGTTTGCAGCATGGCGTAGGCCACCTGGGGATGGCAGGCCCCTAGGATTTTGTAGCGGCGGAAGTCTACATCCAGCTTTTTCTTGAAGGCGGCTTGCACATCAATCTCGGTGAGGATGCCTAAGCCTTGCTGGCGCAGCGCCTCGGTGACTAGGGCAATGGCGTCATCAAAGGAGGCGGCGACAACTTTACTGAAGTGGTACATGGGTCAAAAATCCTTACCTGAGTTTACGAAGTGAAAGAAATACGATGAGAATCATTCTCTAAATATATAACTTAATGGTAAAATAGTCAAATATTCAAGATAGATGTCTTCAGGGGTTGCCTTAGCCCGTGGTCTTCGATAGCTTTGCCGCCTTGAAAGTCTGGTATATGGCCCATACCGCCTCTGAGATTGTCCCCTCTGTCCAAAACATCACTCTTCATCGATAAAGGATTTGCTATGGCTAACGTTGTTGTGATTGGGGCTGGTTTAGGTGGGTTGCCTGCCGCCTACGAGCTACGGCACTTTCTCCCTGCCGAACACCAGGTGACGCTGATTTCCGAGCATGACAAGTTCACCTTCATCCCAGGATTGATCCAGGTGGCGCTGGATCTCAAATCTATGAAGCACGTTCAGTTGGATCTGGCCCCCCTGGCCCAACGCCACAAGCTCAACCTGGTGCAGGATCGAGTGACGGGGCTGGATCCGATACAGCGGAAAATTACCCTATCCAACGGCGAGACCCTGCCCTACGACTACCTGACCATTGCCACGGGGGCCTCCCTCGCCTTCGACCTCATCCCTGGCCTCGGCCCCCACGGTGGCTATACCCAATCCGTCTGCACCCCCGACCATGCCCTAGCGGCGCGGGAGGCTTGGCGCGAGTTTGTGAAAAATCCTGGGCCAATGGTGGTGGGAGCGGCTCCCGGTGCGGGCTGTTTTGGCCCCGCCTACGAATTTATTTTGATGGCCGAACGGGAACTGCGCCGCCTAGGCATTCGCGACCAGGTACCCATTACCTACATCACGCCGGAACCCTACGTCGGGCATTTGGGGGTTTCTGGGGTGAAGCACGCCCGCGAACTCACCGCTGATCTGATGGAAAAACGAGGGGTGGAATTCATCGACAATGCCGCCATCACCCAGGTCAGCCCCGATGCCATCACCCTCAGCGATGGTCGCCAAATTCCCTTCCGCTACTCGATGATTTTGCCCTCCTTCCGGGGTGCCCAGTTCATCCGCGAAGTCCCCAGTCTGGCCGACGAAAAGGGCTTTATTCCCGTATTGCCCACCCAGCGCCACCCGGAATTTCCTGAGATCTACGCCGCCGGGGTGAGCATTAAACTGGCCCAGCCCGACCAAACCAAGGTGCCCATCGGCCTACCCAAGAGCGGACAGATGGCCGAAGCCATGGCCACCGCCGCCGCCCACAATATTGCGGTGGATCTGGGGGCCATCCACGGCCCGCTGCAAGTGCCCACCCTTGATGCCCTCTGCTTTGCCGAATTTGGCGAAACGGGCATTGCCTACATCGCGGCCCCGGTGATCCCCGACCCCGCCACGGGCCAGCGCAAGCAGTCCTACGCCGCCCGTGGCCCCTGGGTGGTGTGGGTAAAAGCCGCCTTTGAGGAATACTTTATGGCCAAAATGCGCTTTGGGGTGGGGATGCCCTGGTACGAACGCCTCGGTCTGCGGACGCTGTTTGGCCTCAAACTACTGAGCGACTATCGACCCTCGGAACCTCAGACAGTGGACAGCCACTTGCCCTCGCAGACCGCCTAGGATTGGATCCCCCCAGCCCCCCTTGGAAAGAGGGGAATCGGATTCAAAGTCCCGTGATGCCAGGGAATCAGCCAGCTTCAAAGTCCCCCTTACTAAAGGGGATTTAGGGGGATCTCCCAGGAGGTTGCCCCCAGAAACGGGACTGGTGTGTGCCGAAGCCCGTAGATCGGGAGTTGAGAAATGTTTCGGTCTGGGCCGATCTCGCCCATGCCTTAAAAAACGACTGGAACAATTGACGTAGCGTTTAGCCAATTTAACGTTTAGCAAGAAGGATTTGCCGTGATGAAATGGTTTTTGCGTTTCGGCTTAGGACTCTGTTTGATGGCGCTGGTGTGGGGCTGGCAACCTGCCCTAGCCCAGGCTGAGGCAAACCCAGCGGAACTGGCCAAGGCGGTGGAAGCGGTGGAAAATCTGGACGCCCTGCGCAGTAGTTTGGCCTCTTATTTAAAGGATGCACCGGAACCCCCTACGGCAGAGACCATGAAGCAGGTGTGCAAGCCCGTGGGCATGAAGGCGATGGAACTCAGCAAGGAAAACGGTTGGCAGGTAAAGCAACTGGCCAAAAAATACCGCAACCCCGATCACGCCCTCGACACACCCCACGCCACCATGGCCCTAGCCAAGTTTGAGCAAAATCCAGAACTCATGGGCCTGTGGGAAAAGGACACCCTAGACGGCCAACCGGGCACCCGCTACTATCGGCGGATTAACGTTGAGACAAGCTGTTTGGCCTGCCACGGGATGAAAAATTCCCGGCCCGACTTTGTGAAGACCAACTATCCCCAAGACCTGGCCTACGACTTTCAAGAAGGCGACCTGCGCGGCATGTATGCGGTGTTTATCCCCGATGTTCAGCAGGCACTTCAGGAGGCCGTTAGCCCATAGATTGGAGTGCTGAGGATGATTGGGGGATTGGGGGCCATAGAGGGGTACCTTAGATCAGAGAATGGTGTAAATTTACGCACGGATAGGACAATGACCGCAAGCCAAGGGCCGGGGGAAGGTACCCATAAACTCACCTGCCAGGTATTTGTTTACGGCACTCTCAAACCAGGGGAAGCGGCGTTTCGGCGGTTTTGTGAGCCCTACATCATCGAACAACAGGATGCCCTCGCCCCCGGTCGGCTGTATCATTTGTCCCTAGGCTACCCAGCCCTCACCCTGGAATCGGGTTGGGTGGAGGGAACCTTACTCACCTTCTCGTCCACCACCGCCCTGACAAAGCTGGACGAGTTTGAATCGTTCTACCCCGATCATCCCCAGGACAGCGAGTATCTGCGTATCTGGCACACCGTTTACGACCCCGACCAGGTTTTTCTCACCCATGCCTGGGCCTACGCCATGACCAAAAAGCAGGTGGATGCCCTCGGTGGCACCTGGCTCCCGGATGGTCAGTGGACAAGCCCCTAAGCCGACGGGATGGCTTCAGTGAATGCATCCTGATTTTTCTCGATTTCAGCCCTGTACCGTGGACAAGCCCCTAAGCCGACGGGATGGCTTCAGTGTAGGCTCCCGTACAATGGCTTAGCATTGGCCTAGTTATATCGAAGGCATTGAAGGAACGCAGGTCTACGTCTGCCCAGAAGCGACCAGGATCTAAGGGCATGGCGTGGCCACGGCGCTCCACGACTAGAGGCACTGGGCCAGCATCGTCAACCCAGTACGGATTTACAGCAATGATTTTTCAGCAATACCCGATTGTGATAGGTGCCTTGGGTGGTTTGGCTAGCTTAGTGATGCTGGCGAATGCCTGGGTACCGTCGGATCCGGTGATTCCTGAGGAACCAGTGACCGATGCGGTGTTTGTTCATCTATTTGAGTGGCCCTGGCGGGATGTTGCTGCCGAATGCGAAACCGTACTGGGGCCAGCGGGGATAGGCGCAGTGCAGATTTCGCCGCCCCAGGAGCATATTGTGTTGCCCGATTGGAACTTTCCCTGGTGGCAGCGCTACCAACCCATCAGCTATCAACTGGAAAGCCGAGGCGGCAGTCGGGAAGACCTGATTGAAATGGTGGAGCGCTGTCGGCAGGCGGGGGTGACGATCTATGCCGACGCTGTGATTAACCACATGGCAGGGATGGAATCGGGGGTAGGCAGTGCTGGGACGCAATTTACCAAGTATGAGTACCCCGGTCTCTACGGGCCGGAGGACTTTAACCCCTGCCGCACGGCGATTGATAACTACCAGGATGCCACCAATGTTACCCAATGCGAGTTGGTAGGATTGGCGGATTTAGACACCAGTTCTCCCCAGGTGCAGGCCCAGTTGGTAGACTATCTGCTGGACTTGGCTAATTTGGGCATCGGCGGCTTTCGGATTGATGCCGCTAAGCACATTCGCTATGAAGAACTCGGACAAATTCTGGATCAACTGCGCGACCGCTACTCCGGCAACCTGTTTATCTACCAGGAAGTGATCGACCCCGGCACCGAGGCCGTTCGTAAGCAGGATTACTATGTCCACGGCAATGTGATCGACTTCAAATATGGCCAGTTTGTTAGCGAGGCATTTTGGGGACTAAACGGTCACACCCTAGCCAATCTAGAAACCCTGGGCGAAGGTTGGGGGCTAGCTCCCTCCAATCAAGCCGTGGTCTTCATCGACAACCACGACAAACAACGGGGCCACGGCGGCGGCGGCAACTACCTCACCCACAAGGACGGTGCCCGCTATGCCCTCGCCAATGTGTTTATGCTGGCCTTTCCTTACGGCATTCCCCAAATCATGTCCAGCTTTGCCTTTGAGGACAGCGACCAAGGCCCACCAACTTACCCCGACGGCACCACCCGCCCCATCCACGAAAACGGTACCGATCACTGCTTTGGGGAGTGGATTTGCGAACACCGCTGGCCCGCCATTCTCAACATGGTGGCCTTTCGCCAAGCCACCCAGGCCCAACCCACCGTGACGGATTGGTGGGATAACGGCAGCAACCAAATTGCCTTTGGCCGAGGCGACCTGGGCTTTGTGGTGATCAATGGCGATACCACATCCCTTACCCACACCTTTCAAACCCAGCTCCCTCCAGGTCGCTACTGCAATGTCACGGTGGGCACTTTGACGGAGGACAGCCAAGCCTGCCAGAACCAATCCTCTCCCATCCAGGTCAACGAAGCCGGACAGTTCACCACCACCCTAGACGGACTCTCGGCCCTCGCCCTGCACGTTGGGGCCAAGCTGCCTATTCCCTAGCCGCCTTCCCGGCCCCGTATCCAATCGCTATAGGCCCAACTATGTCCTGTGTAACGGTCGGTTAAGGGGTTGACCAAATATTAATCTTGGGCGGGCACCATAGGGTCAGTACTACGTTGGGTGACGATACATCACCCCTGGCGACACGGGGAAAGTCCGGAATAGTTGGGCTTCGGCCTGTAATTGCAGCTAAGATACGGCCTTTTGATTGGGTGGGACGGATTTGCTATGAAAGACGCCATTTATTGGTTAATGGGCGACAAGGCAGGACGCACGATTGTCGGCACCTGGAACTGGCTCTGGGGCATCCCGGTGGAGTCGGGGGGCAAGGTGGCGGTGGCAGTGGCGGAAGAGTCGCTGCAAGAAATGCAGACCTCGGTGCAGAAGCTGGCCGAGGCAGTGGCGATGCAGGTGGGAGCCTACGAACGGGCCAAGAAAAAGTATGAGGAAAAGGCCAAGGAACTTCGCAAGTTTGAGCAACAGGCCACCCTGGCCCAGCAGTCGGGCAATACCGAAGCGGCCCGCCTCGCCATGATGAAGGCGATCCAAATTGAGCAGCTTTTGCCCCAACTCGAAGCCCAGGTGCAGCAGGCCGAAAAGTTTGTCGCCGCCTCGAAGGACAAGCTCAACCGCGAACGGATGAAGCTAGAGCAGTACAAGACCGACATGGACAACATGAAGGACTTGGCCGAGATCAACAGCGCCCTAGAATCCATTGCCAAGGTGAACAACGAGTTTGACATTGGCTCGGCCCGGTCATCCTTTGAAGCGGCCAAGAGTGCGGTGGAGGGTCGCCACCTGCGCAGCAATGCCCTGGCGGAACTGTCGGAAAACCCCAACGAAAAACTCGCCGCCGACCTCGATCAACTCACCATCGACGATGAGGTGTCCCGTCGCCTGC
This sequence comes from Phormidium sp. FACHB-1136, assembly GCF_014697375.1. Classification (GTDB taxonomy): domain Bacteria; phylum Cyanobacteriota; class Cyanobacteriia; order Phormidesmidales; family Phormidesmidaceae; genus Nodosilinea. Next base: position 1,372 of record NZ_JACJRS010000143.1, on the reverse strand, counting down.
AATTGCTCGATGGTGCCTCGTCCCAAGAACCCACGGAGTAACCCCACCCTATGAGTAACGGTAATGCCCCGAAACGCAGTGGCCCTCCTCCCATTGTGTTCATTCTGCTGCTGTTGGGCCTGGTAGGCGGGGCCGCTTGGTTTTTCTTCTTCCGCCCTAAAGCCGCCACCGTGGCAACGCCACCAGGGGTAGAAACACCCCAGTCTGGCAGTGCCCCCACCCCCCAAACGCCTCCGGTGGGAACGGCAAACTTCACCCTGCTGCCCAGCGTTGCGGCAGGTACCACCGTGGATATTGACGGCTCCACCAGCATGGTGCTGATTAACGAGGCACTGAAGGCTGGGTTCCTAAAGCAATACCCCGGTACCGCCGTCAACACAGCGGCGGTGGGGTCAGACAATGGTATTCAGGCGGTGCTAGGGGGCAGCATTGACATCGCAGCCTCCTCCCGTGCCCTCACCCCCCAGGAGCAAGCCCAGGGGCTAACCGCCGTGCCCGTCGCCGCCGACCGCATTGCCCTAGTGGTGGGCCGCGATAACCCCTTTCAACGGGGGCTTTCCGCCCCGCAAACGGTGCAGATTTTCCAGGGTAGCCTGAATAACTGGGCCACCCTCGGCGGCCCCGATACCCCCATTCGGGTGATTAACCGCCCCGCCGTCAGCGGTACCCATGTGGCCTTTCGAGAGATCGTCCTCGGCGGCGGCGACTTTGGCACCACACCCAACATCACCACCATGGCACGGGACGCCACCACGCCCATGCTGCAACAACTGGGCACCGACGGCATCGGCTATGCCACCTATAGCCAGGTGGCCGATCAACAAACGGTGCGCGTGGTACCCATTGAGGGACTCACGCCAGAAGCCGCCAACTACCCCTTCCAGCGTCCCCTATACTACGTCTACAAAGACGCCGACAACCCAGCGGTACAGGCCTTTCTAGGCTTTGCCCTCTCTCCCCAGGGGCAGCAGGCGATTACCAGTGCCACGGCTAATCCCTAGCTAGGAACAAGACCAGCATAACCGACAGCCCTAGGTGTTGACGCTCGGCTTATCGTGATGGCGCGGCCTAAGCTGTTAGTCATCTAAACTGCGTATAATACATTAAAATTATGGAATAAGTCATGGGAGTCATGAACTATCTAACGTCAGAGGAAAAGCAAGAGCTTCAGAAGCAGTTGAAGTTCCATGAACACCCTGACATTCGAGAGCGCATTCTAATACTACTACTGCGCAATGACGGCAGGACTCAACAAGAGATCGCGAACTTAATCGGATGCTCCTTGCGGAAGGTGGCCTACTGGAGCACCCATGGAGATCCGAGCAAGTTAGATAGTTTGATCGATGACCGAATGAAAGGCAACTATCATAAG
>NZ_JACJRS010000142.1 GCF_014697375.1 Phormidium sp. FACHB-1136 | reverse complement strand
AACGTATTGCGACTGATCTGCAAGACACGAGCGACGTGGCTCTTGCGCTCACCTCGGTCAACTGCGGCAACGGCCTTTACTCTTAAATCCACACTGTAGGGGGCAGGCATCGGGGTTCAGGGGCGGAAACAACATCCCTATTCTGTCCTAATCAGTCTCCGGGCTGCAATAGCATTCTGCTGAATTAGCGTTTCAGCTTTCTCAGGCTCCATCACAAAGCCTATACCCAAAATATTTAAACCTTGAGAAGCCTTTCCGTAATTTGCATCAAGGCGGTACGGATTTCCTGATACTTTTCCAGGAACAGTGAGATAAGAATTAATACCATCTACTGACTTGTCATCTAAGAAGAACTCTCCGTGCCATTCTCCTTTCTCGATCCAAACATAAGATACTTCTAAAGCTGCTGTACCTGGCCAGGGACGACTTGAAATGGCTCGATATATTGAATTACTTTGTTTTTTAATACCCCTATTTTTTGTTTTAATAGGAAGAAGAATTTGATCTAAGCCGACTTCCCTAGTATCACCTTGGGCAATGGTATTGGTTCCCACTAAACCTGTAGTTGCGCTAGATCTCAACAAACTAACGGCTCTTAAAAAGAAGTAGATACACAAGTCTGCACTGCCTTTGACATTATCTGCAATCCATTTCACTAAGAAATCACGATAAGAAGTTCCAAGGATACCTGTAATATCTTTGCCTCTCTTAAATGGTGGATTCCCCACAATCGCCGAAAACCCCCTCGATGCTCCCTCTTCCAAAAACACCTCTGGAAACTCCAACGCCCAATGAAACGGCTCCCTCGGTGGTTGTCCTTCGGGCTTGCCTGCATTCAGCATCCGCTGGGCCTTTTCCCGTATCTGCCGTAGCTTGGTTTCTCGCGCCCGCTCATCCGGTTCCTCCAGGGCATCCGTCACCAACCCCGATAGCACGCCCAAGTCTTCCACCTTCAGGTTCCCGGTCTTGCCCGCCTGGGCCAGGGCTTCGCCAATCAGATAATCCGCCGCAATTTTGATGTTGCGGGTCAGTTCCTCGGCTTCGGCTTGCAGGGCTTCCTTGCGGGCCAGGTCTTGAATATCGTTCACCGTAAAGCTTTCCAGTTCCTTGCGTTTGGCAATGGCCAGGGCCAACAGCGGTCGCCAAATCTCCGACACTGTGCGAAGCTGCACCGCCTCCTTATCCGGGTTCAGGTGCAAAAATTCGATCTGCTCGCGGCTCGTTATCCCCAGCAGCGAATCGCCACAGCGCAGGGCATGGTCTAAAAACGTAAAAGGCCGATTCTTTTGCAGCGTAATCAACCACAGCGACAGCTTCGCCATCTCCACCGCCATCGGGTTTTTGTCTACCCCATACAAACAGCGATCCGCCACCAGGCGACGAGCCACCGCAAGGCGTTCATCCGGGTCGTTGGGCAAAATGGCCTCCCCCGGTTCCGCCACCGACAGCGAACCATCGGGGAGAATGCGGAGGTAGGGAGATCCCCCAGATCTTGAACCCTCACCCCTAGTCCCCTGAACACCCTCACCCCTAGCCCCTCTCCCATCGAGGGAGAGGGGAACTGGAGGCGCTTCTTGTTCCCCCTGCTCCCCTGGTGGGAGTAGGGGGTTAGGGGGAAGAGGGGGCATCTCCATCTCCCACGCTTCCACCAACCGTTCCGACAGATACCGACAGACCTGCACCAAAAACGCGCCGCTGCCCATGGCCATATCGCAGATCTTCAGAGACAGCAGTTCTGGGGCTGATTTTAGCCGCCAGTCTTCCTTGGGTTTGCCCTCCGCCACCCCTTCATAGACCAACGGCTCTAGGGTGTACTTCACAATTTCCTCGGTTAGGCTGCGGGGGGTGTAGTGGGTGCCCGTCTCCCGGCGATCCGTCCCTTGGGTAACAAACACACTGCCAGCCGGAATCACCGTCGGGTGGTCAAAGGTATCCGGGCGAATTAGCTTGGCCCAGGGCAGCACCCGGTTAAACAACGCGGGGTCGTTGTAGCAGGCCATCAACAGACGGCTGCGACTGTGGGCGTCGAGGCCCTCACCCCCCCGGCCCCCCTCTCCCAGGACGGGAGAGGGGGGAGAGACAGCCGATTCTTGTTCCCCTTCTCCCCTGGTGGGAGAAGGGGTTAGGGGATGAGGGGGGCTAGGAATCAGCTTTTTCAGAGCGGCTTCAGATTTGCCTGTGGCCTTATTCAAAAAGCCCAGTAGGTCTTGCTCTCCTTTGCCATAGAGCCGCTCCAGTTCCTCTAGGGCCACCTCTGGCTCCTTGGTTTTGGTGCCCACCAGGCCCAGAATGGTGTCCTTGGCCCGCACGGCGGTATGGTCGAGCAGGCCCTCATAGACATGGCCGATCTGCTCAATATCTAGCGCCCGAAACGACAGCTTGCGCGATTCCACGCCGCCCCCCGGCACCCGCACCTGAAGCACCTGAAGCGCCTCCAGCAAATGTAGCACCGTGCGATTGTTCACCGGGATGGGTTCGGCGGGCACCTCCAGCCAACGGCTTCCCTCCGGGCGACCTTCTAAAAACGGGAAGCGGTCTGGGTTAAACAAACTGCCCCCATAGGCCGGAATATAGAGGGCATCGTGGTGAACGCCGCCATGCACCGCCCGAAACGTGGCCAGCAGCCGACACCAGGCATCATGCTTGCGCTCTAGGATTTCCTCGCCGCTGTGGTCGGCCTGTTCCCGCAGTTGTTCCCGCAGGGTGGTCACGGCATAGAACGTATCGTAAAACGCCGTCTCCTGGGGCGGAATGAGCTGGTTCTCCTCGGCAAAGAACAAAAACACCAGCCGCATCATCACCGTCAGCGCCGCCTCATAGAGCCGCGTCTCCGACACCCCCGCCAACAGCGTTCGGTTCCGATCCTGGTCGATGCGATCCAACGACTGCACCAACACCTCCACCGCCCTACGCACCTGGTAGCCCAGTTGATCGGTCACATCCTGCTGGCTGTTCACGCTCTGGGCCAGCAGCGCCTCCAGGGTTTCGCCATCGGGCACATTAAAGAACCGCTCCACCCCCAGCAGCGACCGAAACGCCCGCAGGGTAATGGTTTCCTCCTGCCAAAGGGTGGCATACCAGGAAATGTAGCCCGTCGTTTCGCCCCTGGGCGCATTCACCAACATCCACTGTTCGCCATTGGTAATCAGCCCCAGCCGTACCTCACAGGCGTGCAGCAACTCCATCATCCGCGTGGCAGGGCTGGCCGCCCAACGAGACCCTTTCACCGATTTTTCTAGGGCTTGGTTGGCCGGGTAAAGCTGGACGAGCAGGCGGGGTTTGACCTCACCCCCCCGGCCCCCCTCTCCACGGTGTGGAGAGGGGGGAGTAAGAGAGGAGGCTTCCGGCTCCCCTTCTCCACGATGTGGAGAAGGGGTTGGGGGATGAGGGCCAGGATCGATGACGACCCAATCAGGCCGTAGGGTTTCGCCGTGCTCTGCCAGGTTCACCTGTAGGCCAGTCGGAATACTTTGGCCACCGAGGAGCACTTCTTCCGGGAGAGCCAGGGTTTCGGTAAGCACAAACGCCACCCACGCCCGATGAATCGCCGGATCGGGGCGACTACCCTGCTGGTTGTCTTGCCACTCGTCGTAGGCCAGCTTTAGCCGCCGCAGGTGGTCGGGGTCGTGGGCCTCTAACCCCTGGGGAAAGGCTTGCAGCAGCACAGGCAGGCTCACAAAGGGGCCAGAGACTTCGACGAGAGACAACCATTCAGCGTGATGACGGGCGTTAGACATGGGACGGCGTTAAACAATAGGCAGCGTTGGGCACCGAGACCGTAGGCAAACGGGCACACGACCCATTTTCGCGCCTACAATGGGCGAGAACGCTATCCTTAAGCTTTCCCTTACTCGTCCCTGCAAACACCATCGCCAACACCATCGCCAAGGGGGATGCCATGGTCGCCCAACCGCAACCCACCCTAACGCCAACGGAGTATTTGGAGTGGGAAGCCCAGCAGCCGCTACGGTTCGAGTATATGGAGGGCCATGTGGTAGCGATGGCCGGGGGTACCATTGCCCATAACCAAATTGCGGTGAATCTGGTATCCCTGTTGCGGCCCCACCTGCGAGGGCAGAACTGCAAGGTCTTGAGTGGCGATGCGAAGGTAGCCATTTCCGAAGCTGGGCCGTTTTACTATCCCGATGTGAGTGTGACCTGTGATCCGCGAGACCGCCATGCACGGGCCTATATTCAGTTTCCCTGTCTCATCATTGAAGCCCTTTCCGACTCCACCGAAGCGCGGGATCGGGGGCTAAAGTTTCGCCACTATCGCCGCATTGAAACCCTGCAAGAGTACGTTCTTATTGATCCAGACCGGGTATTGGTGGAAGGCTATCGCCGCAACGAACGAGGCAACTGGGAACTCGTCACCACCCTCAGCGACAGCCCCACCCCCATGGGGCCTGACACCGCCCTGTCATTAACGAGCGTCAATCTCGACATTGCGCTCTCCCAAATTTATGAGGATGTCGTCTTTCCCGATAGCCGCGAACCCTTTCAACTCGCTAGTGAATGAGGGTTTGGCTCTATGACGGGCATCGCACGACCCAATCGGGCCGCAGGGTTGCGCCGTGCTGGCTTGTAGAGACAGGGCGTAATAGGTCTTATTGTTTTGACCCCACTTCCGCTATTTAGGCGCTTAGGAAAGGTAAAACCCTCTAAAAATCGTTGTTCTTGACCAAAAGACATATTTCTAGCTTCCGCTATTGTCTTGTTGGGAGGTGGCTTGATTGAGGAGAGCAGCCCACGGATCACTGAGCTGATATCGCTGGATTCGCTGCCCTGTGCCTGACTGTATGGGGCTTATGAACCCATTGTCGCCCCAGTCCCTCAGCCATTCCCGTGAGGTTCGGTTCGATATGCCAAACCAATTCTCAACATCGGATGCTCTAATGACCAATGGCTCGGCCTCGTCACGCGCCAGTAGCCTGGCAAGCAGCCTCGTCAAAATTTGCTGCTGTCGGCGCGATAGCTCCTCCCATGGTGGTTCAGAGGGATTCTGGGCTGAGTAGAGGGCTTGTGATCGCTCTTTGAGATCCGAAGCCGCCTGAGCCATGGTTTCCACAAAATAGTTCAACCAGGGAGAATGATCGGGATCGTGGCGACCATCGTAGAAGTTCATAGGCAAACCCATTTGAAGACTGCGATAGTATCGGTCGCGATCCGCATTGAAGTACTCGTCAAAGGAGAAAAAGCCCCTCATGCGATAGCCAGAACGCCAAAGTTCTGCGGTTGCTAACAATCGCCCAGTGCGGCCATTGCCATCATCAAAGGGATGAATGCTTAAGAATCGATGGGTTAAAAGGGCTGCTCGTACTGGTGCTGGTAGCTCCTGAGCTGACGACGATAGCCATGCCACCAACTCGGTCATTAGTGGAGGCACATCCCTTGGCTCAGGTGGTCCATACTCAATGCGGCCTGTGATGCTATCAACAACAGGGCATTCCCCAAGACGATATGAACTGCGGCTGCCACGACGTCCTGGCCCCAAGACAATCACGATTCGGTGTAATTCTTGGATAAAGGCCTCTGTAATCTGACCTCTGGTTTCTGCAAATTCTTCTACCCGATCTAAAGCCCTCCAGTAATTGCGTATTTCTTGCTCTGCTTTACTCCCCTGGCGATCACCTTGGGCAATGGCCCGACGTACAGCGGCGGCATCGAGTGGATTTCCTTCGATCTGAGTGGAATGCCGAGTACTACGCTGTAGAGCATCGTGACGTAATCTGAGCCTTGTATCGGGTGGCAGTGGCAGAATATCAATGACAGCCTTTGCCCCTTCAATGATGCCGAGATGCTTAACGGTAGTGTGGGTGTAAGTAAACTTTGGTTCAAAAACCATGCTTTAGAAAGGTTGAATTAACTTTTGCGGTATCAAATATGTCACGGCGAGGGGAAACAGGCGAGGGGTGGGGTCACGAAACCGCGCCCGAATGATAACCGATTCCTGGTCAATCCCCTGGGGGATTTGCTCAACCCGAAGCTGCAAACTGCTGAGGTTGCGCTCAAACTGTTCTTTTTCAGCGCTGCTAAAGAGCGTGAGCTGTTCCACATCGGGTTGCTCTAGCTCCTTGAGAATTTGCTGCCGCAGTTCGGTCATGATGGCGGTGATGTCGGCCACCTCCTTTTCACAGCGGTCTTGCAGGGCTTTCTGGAGGCCGCTGGTGCGCTCTTCCATGCGTACCTCCAGGGAGCGCAGTAGGGGGTCGCGATGGCTGGGCCACAGATCCATCAACCGTTGATGAAAGGACTCCGGCACCGGGTCAGGTAGGGCCGCTGCTAGGGCTTGCTGCACCTGGCCCACATTCAAACGGCTGAAACGGCCTTCCTTTAGAATGCCCCCAGCGGTAATCACCTCCTCATGGAGGCGCTGCTGGTCGCCCCCCAAGATCACCAGTCGTCCGTAGGCCACCACCACCGGATGCTCTAGGGCCGAACTGGGAACCAACCGTGCCGTCACCCGATGCAAACGCTGGTTTCCCTGGCGAGACCACACCTCCGCCCGCAGCAGACGCAGGCACATTTGAACCAGCCGATGGTTGAGATGCACCAGCACCACATCATCCCGACCGTGGGAAAGATCCGGGTCGAAGACCAGGGGGCGAACTTCCTTAGTATGGGGATGCTCTAGGCCCTCCGAGCAAGCCGCCCAGCTTCCCCGCAAGGCGGGTAGCAGGTACGCCGCCCCTGCTACACCCGGTACTTTGGTGGGAATCAGGGCAGGCTGTTCCGCCAGTTCTAGGCCTACCTTTACCACCGATTCAATGTTGTCTGGGGTAAGGCGCAGGGTGCGACGGGTTTCGCTGAGTTGTTCCTTCAACTGGTCAATGCGATCTCGCACCGACCGTTCAAACTTCAGCATTCGCCGTAGAGGGGCCGACTCTCGTTCGGCCACGGTGGTATCTAGCGTTACCCGTCGCCCCAACATCGCCTCTTCCACTTGGCCTGCAATCACTGGCCCTACCTTGCCTAGATCCTCCCGGATCGCTTCAACCTTCAGAGCCGCCCGCATCAGAAATTCCAGGTCACCCTCTAAATCTCCCGGCTTTACCCCGGTGGTTGCGGTCTCCCGAAAATCTTTGCCAACGAAGTGGTAGATCAACACCTCAGGCGCTCGCTGCCCGTGGCGGTCAATCCGACCATTGCGCTGCTCCATACGGTTTGGGTTCCAGGGAATTTCGTAGTGGATCAGGTTGGAGCAATAGTTTTGTAGATCCAGACCTTCCGACGCGGCATCGGTGGCCAGTAAAATTCTGACCGGGGAAAGGTCAGGACTGGACTGGAATGCCGCTTTCACCTTTTCCCGATCCTGGGAATCCATCCCGCCATAGAGGGTCATCAACCGCTCATCACGGGCCAAGCCCTCACTGGCCATTAGGTTATAAAGCCACTTCTGGGTCGCTCGGTACTCGGTGAAGATAATCACCCGTTGATCCGTCCATTGGCCGTTGGGTCTGATGTTGGTGCCTATCCAGTCCAATAGTTCCTGAGCCTTCGAGTCTGGCTGGCGCGATGCCCCATTGGCCCAGAGCTGCATGGCTTCCAGCAGGCGTTGTTCCTCAGGGCTGGGCTCCCGGAAAAGGCGGGTCGAAGTGGTAATGGCATCTTCTGTGGCGTCTTCGTAGAGGGCATCGTCGGCAAACTCTTCCTCCACCTGCTCAAGCTGTCGCCGCAGGATCCCCATCGCAGGTTGGGCAAAGCGCGTTTTCCGCTGGCGCGTGGCCGACATCAGCGACTCACGGTGCCGCTCCAGGGTGGTGCGAAAGGCTTCTGGGGAGGAAAACAAGCGCTTTTTCAACAGTTTCAGGACAAACTCGGTGGCGTAGAGTTCGGTGGCGTCGTCGGCAGCCCCCTTACGGCGCAGGTCGGTATAGTGCTGGAGTTGCCGATGCACGTCCCGCTCGGCGTCGCGGTAGTCCACCGGAATGGCTTCTAGCACCCGGTTCGGGAACCGAGGGGTACCGTCCCATCGGGGGGGCAGTTCCCGCTTCAGCCGTCGCACCATCACCACCTGAAGCTGATTTGGGTCGGCCTTTACCCCACGGGCAAACCGCTGGTTATCCAAAAGCTCCAGCAAAGCCGTGAAACTTTCGGGGTAGCCATTGTGGGGGGTCGCCGTCAAAAATAGCTTGTGTTCAAAGTGGGGCTCTAGCTTGCGAATCGCCGCCGTCCGCTGAGAGTCGATGGCATACTTGCCGCTGCCTGAGGGAGCCACATTATGGGCCTCGTCCACAATCAACAGATCAAACTTGCGGGGATAGATCGATTCTCCCTCGGCGGGCAAGACCTCACTGAACAGGCGCAGGCTGCGATCCCGCTTCAAAAAGTCAATCGAAGTAATCAACCGAGGAAAATGCTTCCAGGGGTTAACGTGGATGCCTCGCCGACGGCGCAACTCCCGCATTAGGTGGCTATCCACAATGCGAAAGTCTAGGCCAAACTTATCCCGCATCTGCTCCTGCCATTGCACCTGCAACGATGATGGACAGACCACCAAAATCCGCCGCACCCGCTGCCGCAATATTAGTTCCTGGGCCACCAACCCCGCTTCAATGGTCTTCCCCAAGCCCACATCATCCGCAATCAGCAGATTGACCCGAGGCATCTGAATGGCCCGCACCACCGGATCAAGCTGGTAATCCTCAATATCAATGCCGCTACGGAAGGGAGACTGCACATTGCGAATATCCGCCGAGGAGGCCGCCCCCCACCGCACCGCATCCAAAAACGCATCTAGACGCGCAGGGGAATCAAATCCCCTCGGCTCCGGCAGCTCCGACTTTTCGTAAACATGGGCACCCACCTCCAGCTCCCAAATCACCTGGAGTTCCGTCCCTAGCCCGTCATCCTCCACCGAAGCCAACGTCACCAAATGCTGCGCCCTAGGCAACCCAGACAGCACCGGACTCTGGAGGGGAACCGTCTGCTGAATCTCCGTCACCACAAAGCGGCTCTGACGCACATCCACCAACTGGCCTGGCTCTGGAATAGCAATAAGGCGCACAGGAAAAACCACTGAATCGACATCACTATCCCAGTATTCCCAGGGTTATCAGGATCGCTACACCAAAGCCATGCTTTTTCTCTACAACTGGATGGTGCTGGTGCTGGCCATGGCGGGAGCAGGGGCCATAGTGGTAGCTGATGCTGATGTGGCCGCTGATTACAAGACCTGGCTGAAGACTACGATTGCGACCTCAGCCAAATTGAAGAAGCTATCCGGTGTTCAATTCCCCTGGCCGCATGAGTTCGCCATCATTCCATGCCACCACATTCTTTCTCGACCGCTGCTTGGGCAAAAGCTGGCCATCTTACTCCCCAATAGAAGCCTTAAACTTAGCGGTGATGGTACTTTCAGAGGTCAGAATATTTAGTTTTGTAATGTGTGATTCTGCTGTTTGGGTTGGGTACTCTAGATGACATCAGCCTCACGGAGTCTACGGTCGTTCTAGACCCGTGAGTGCGTCGTTCCCGTGGTCGTTGTTTCGATAAATCCCAAGCAGTCAGGCATTCCCCATGTCTTGTATTGCTGTGGGGATGTTCTGGGGGCTATCCCCTTGACGATGGATACCTGACTGCCTGACAGAAGTGGGTGAAAGGCTTGAAACCTCGTGCTGCGAGGGGGAAAAGGTGAGGTGACATGAGACGCTGGAATTGCATATCTCAGGGTCTTTGCCATGCCAGCCACCACCTGTCTCTATGATCAAGTGCTGTCCTTGCTGCGTCAATATAGCCATCGTCGGGATCTGCGACACCTCAAGGCCTTGGCGT
>NZ_JACJRS010000141.1 GCF_014697375.1 Phormidium sp. FACHB-1136 | reverse complement strand
ACGCCAAGGCCTTGAGGTGTCGCAGATCCCGACGATGGCTATATTGACGCAGCAAGGACAGCACTTGATCATAGAGACAGGTGGTGGCTGGCATGGCAAAGACCCTGGGATATGCAATTCCAGCGTCTCATGTCACCTCACCTTTTCCCCCTCGCAGCACGAGGTTTCAAGCCTTTCACCCACTTCTGTCAGGCAGTCAGCGGCTGAGTTCGTGTTCTTGATCCACTCATAGCCTTCCAAACTAGTTAAATCACAGCAGGTGCAATGGCTGCATTTGGCTGGAGCTGGCAAGTGCCGAATGCGCCCCTTCCGCACCAGCTTCGTCAACATGGGCCGCAGGGCTTGGCTATCGGAATGGAAGTGCAGGGACAGATCGCCGATGGATACGATGCCGTGGGTGGCAATGTAGGTTTGAAGGTCGGTCAGCATGAGGTGATAAAAGGAACTTGCAACGGCCTAGCGAGGAGATCCCCCTAAATCCCCCTTGTGAAGGGGGACTTTGAATCTGAGGATTAGCCATCCAGTCCTTCGAGGGAGAGGGCGCGACGGCGGCGGCGGGCAGGGCGGGAGAAGCGCAGCAGCAGGATGGTGGCGACGGCCACAGCGGTGAGGGCGGCGACCCAGGCGGCGGAACTGGCGGGGTGGCGGGGGAAGGTCATCACCTGGTAGAACAGGGTGGCGCTCCAGTAGGCGAGGGCCGTTGTCCAGAGGCCGACGAAGGCTGTCCATCCGGCGTTGGTTTCGCGGAAGACGGCCCCCATGGCGGCGACGCAGGGGAAGTACATGAGAATGAACAGCAGGTAGGCGAAGGCCCCGATGCGGCCATCAAAGCGGGTGACCATTTGGCCGAAGGTGGTGTAGGTGACGGCCTGTTCTGCGGCGGCGGCGTCTAGGGTGCTGACATCGCCGATGGAGAGGCCGAGGGGGTCGAGCAGGGTGCCACCGAGGGCCGCGAGGTTGGCGGGAACGGTGGCGAAGGCGGCCCCAATGTTGCCGAAGAAGTCGAATTCATCGTCGCCCAGGTCTACCCCGGCGGCGGCGGCTTCATCGCGGGCCAGCTGGCTATAGAGGGAATCGAGGGTGCCGACCACGGCTTCCTTGGCAAACACGCCGGTAAAAATGCCGACGGTGGCGGGCCAGTTGTCTTGGGCAATGCCCATGGGGGCAAAGGCGGGGGTGACGCGCTGGCTGAGGGCACTGAGGACGGAGTTTTCGCTATCTTCGTTGCCGATGGAGCCATCCACGCCGATGGAGTTGAGCAGGCTGAGCACCATCACCATCACCACAATCACCTGTCCGGCCCGCAGGATGAAGCTCTTCAGCCGTTCCCAGGTGCGGAGCAACACGCCCTTGAGGGTGGGCAGGTGGTAGGTGGGCAGTTCCATCACAAAGGGGGCGGCTTCTCCTTTTAATAGGGTGTGCTTCATGATCAGCCCGGTGACGACGGCCATGCCCATGCCCACCAGGTACAGCAAAAAGACGATATTTTGCCCGGCCCTGGGGAAGAAGGCGGCGGCAAACAGGGCATAGACGGGCAGCCGCGCCCCGCAGGACATGAAGGGGTTCATCAAAATGGTGAGGATGCGATCCCGGCGGCTCTCCAACGTGCGGGTGGCCATGATGGCGGGCACGTTGCAGCCAAAGCCCACCAGCATCGGCACAAAGGACTTCCCAGGCAAACCCACAAACCGCATGAACCGATCCATCACAAAGGCGGCACGGGACATGTAGCCGCTGTCTTCCAAACAAGCCATGAACAGAAACAGGCAGGCAATCACCGGAATAAACGTAGCCACGGTTTGAATGCCGCCGCCCATGCCGTTGGCCAACACCACCGTCACCAAATCGGGCATTCCCAGAGCCGTGAGGACATGCCCTAAACCGTCCACAAAAATGGTGCCAAACAGAATGTCGAAAAAGTCGATGAAGGCGCTGCCCACGTTGATGGCAAACATAAACAGCAGGTACATCACCCCCAGAAAAATCGGGATGCCCAGCCAGCGGTTCAGCACAATTTGGTCAATTTTGTCGGAGCGGGTGAGGCTGACCTGGCGGGGACGGTGGGCCACATCGCTGACCAGGCGGTGGGCATAGCCATAGCGGCTGTCGGCCACGGCAATGTCGATGTCTTCCCCCAACACCTGATGGATGCGATGGCGTTGTTCCGCCACCTGTTGCACCACGGCCTGGGGCAAGTCGGGGCCGTGGCTGTCGTCGTATTCCAGCAATTTCAGGGCCAGCCAGCGATCTCGGCGGGTGGGGGCTTGGTCTCCGGCCAGGGCCGGGGTCAGCGCCGCCAAGGCTTCCTCAAGCACCGTCGGGTAGATCACCTGGGCCGTGGGCTTCTGGGGATTGGGCAACACCGTCGCTAAACAATGGCGCAGATCCTCTACCCCTTGCCCCCGCGCCGCCACCATGGGCACCACCGGACACCCCAGCCGTTCTGCCAAATGCTCCGGGTTAATGCGAACGCCCTGCTCAGCGGCGGCATCCATCATATTCAGGGCCACCACCAGCGGCAAATCCATCTCCAAAAGCTGCGTGGTCAGGTACAAATTGCGTTCCAGGTTGGCGGCATCCACAATGTTGACCACCACCTGCGCCGCCCCCGTCAGCAGATAATCCCGCGCAATGGCCTCATCTAGGCTGCCCTCGTCCTCCGAGTCAATGGCATAAATCCCCGGCAAATCCACCACCGTCACCGTTTGATCGCCGTGGCGATAGCTGCCCTCCTTGCGATCCACCGTCACCCCCGGCCAGTTGCCCACCCGCTGGTTAGCTCCGGTCAGGGCATTAAACAGCGTCGTTTTACCACAGTTGGGATTGCCCAGCAGGGCGATGGTCGAAGAAGTCATGGCATAAAGGGGGGTAGAGATTGGGGCCAAGGTTGGGGCGCACCGCCGTGCGCCCGTACGAGGGATTGGGGTTGAGGGTTGGGGCGCACCGCCGTGCGCCCGTACGGGAGATGAAGGCTTAGGGCAGAATTTGGGATTTTCTAGGCGGCTTTAGCGATTGGCGATTTCCACCTTCAGCGCCGCTGCCTCCCCTTTGCGGAGGCTGAGCTTATAGCCGCGCACTTCAACTTCGATGGGGTCGCCGAGGGGGGCTTGGCGGGTGATGGTGACGTGGGTGCCGGGGGTGAGGCCCATGGACAGCAGTTTTTCGCGGTAGGCGCGGTGGCTGGACTCGTAGCCGAGGATGCGGCCCGATTGACCGACGGCCAGGGCACCGAGGTGTAGGGTTTCGGACATAGAACAGTCTTCAGAGGGTTGGGCAGGAGATGGAGGGGTGGCAGCGGATGGGCCGACGGGCAAACGACTGGGCTGGGCGGTGCTGACAATGACTCGGTGGGCAATGCCTGCCCCGATGCCGATCCGACAGCCCTGGAAGCCCACAATCACCGATCCGCTTTCGGATCGGCTGACGATGGTGATTTCGCTGCCCTGGGCCAGACCCAAATCGGTAAGGCGACGCACCATGCGATGGCCCCCTTTGATTTCGACAATCCAGGCGCGATCCCCAATGGCCATCATGGGCAGGGGCAACAGGGCATCCCTAGTGCTGGGGGTCGCCGCCCGACTAGGGGACGAGACGCTATCCACGTCAGCGGAGCCACCGATGAAGGTAAACCCTAACCCTTGGGCATCAATGGGCAGGGGGGAGGTGGCAGGGGCTGAATCAAATTTCATGGGATGACCTCAAACGGTAAATTACGGATAGGGGCTATCAATAAAGGAGCTTTTAATGAGAATGCGTTGCAACTAATCCAATGAACCAAGGTTAGCATGGTTTTATTACTCAATCGGTATAAAACAATTCTTTAATATATTTATTGTGGCCCCACCAAGGCGCAACGATAGCTCAGTCTCCTGGCGCTGCTTTCTTTGACCACAGGTCATTTGAGGGCTTGAATCCTGGGGAGCGGAGCCTGGATCGCAGCAAGTGGCCCATCCAGCAGACGATTCCAAGGCTAGGTTCCCCGCCGTGATCGGCAAAAATCGGCGAGATTGCGAGGGCCGTTAGCCGCCAATTTAATGAGAATAGAAGCTATTAGCAACGGGTTGATCGCGTTTTGATGCATTTCGACACCCTTCGATAGGGCATGGGCCGAGGCCGATGGACTAGAACGTAGGATCTCTCGCTCGAAGGCCACCCGATCCGTTGCCCATCGGCCCTGATGGCGCTGTCGGCGGATCTGTCCTAGTAGCCTGTAATTATTTCGGGACAAATAAAACATTCTTGAAGATTCCGACCCATCGCCTGCGGCCCCCTTTACTATCCAGATAGTGAAGCTTCAGGTTGTGGTTTAGTTTTGTGAACCGCCCTTGGCAATTTCACGAGCATCGGTTCATGGTGAGCGTTTGTGCGCTGGTCTGGCGATTGAAGACGTCATGGTTTGAAGATTGTCAGCCCCTTAGAAACGGTCATCCAGGGCTTGGAATTGAGGGGCTTTCAGCCTAGCCATGTCCCCCATGGATGGAGGATTGGCCTTGAATTGCTAATTTTCTTAAGCATTGTCGCCCCGTTTTTCCGGCGTTCCTCGGTAGGATTGATATTCGTTTTTGCCCCGTCTGGTTTAGGTTGAGCTTTATTTTAGATTGAGCTTTGTTTTTGGATTGAGTTTTGTGTTGGATTGAGTTTTGTGTTGTGTCGATCCATCACCCCTGCGAGATGATGGCCCATTGAAGGAATAGGACATTATGACCATTGCCACCCCTCTCGAACAATCGACCCCTGATTCTGCAACGACCAAACCCACGGGGCTAAGCGTGGGCATTCCCAAGGAAATTTTTGCCGGGGAACAGCGGGTTTCCGCCACCCCAGATACGGCCAAAAAGCTGCAAAAGCTGGGCTTTGAGGTGTGGGTGGAATCCCAGGCGGGGGCGGCTGCTAGCTTTAGCGATCAGGCCTATGAAGCGGTGGGCTGCAAGATTCTGCCCGATGCCCGTAGCCTGTGGCAAACGGCGGATATTGTGCTGAAAGTGCGTGCGCCCCAGTGGCATCCCGAATTGAACTGCCACGAAGCCGAGCTGCTGCGTCCCGAAGGCACCCTAATTAGCTTCATCTGGCCCGCCCAGAACCCCGAACTGATGGAGAAATTGGCCCACCAGGGCGGCACCGTGCTGGCGATGGATTCGGTTCCCCGCATTACCCGTGCCCAAAAGCTGGATGCCCTCAGTTCCATGGCCAACATTGCCGGATACCGGGCCGTGGTGGAGGCGGCGAACCAGTTTGGCCGCTGCTTTACGGGGCAAATTACGGCGGCGGGCAAAACCCCTCCAGCCAAGGTGTTGATTATCGGCGCAGGCGTTGCCGGACTCGCGGCTATCGGTACGGCGCGGGGGCTGGGGGCCGTCGTCAAAGCCTTTGATACCCGGCCTGCCGTCAAAGAACAGGTACAGAGCATGGGGGCCGAATTTTTGGAACTGCACTTCCAAGAGGACGGCACCGGGGAAGGCGGCTACGCCAAGGTGATGAGCCAAGCCTTCATCGCCGCCGAGATGGCCCTGTTTGCCCAGCAGGCCCGTGAGGTGGATATCATCATTACCACGGCGCTGATCCCCGGCAAAAAAGCGCCTCTGCTGATTACCCGTGACATGGTGGAAAGCATGAAACCGGGGTCGGTGATTGTGGATATGGCCGCAGAACAGGGCGGCAACTGCGAAGTCACCCAGCCGGGAGAAATCACCACCCACCACGGCGTTACCATCATCGGCCTGACTGACCTACCCAGCCGCATGGCCGCCCAAGCCAGCCAACTCTACGGCAACAACCTCTACCACCTGCTCAGCGACCTGGGCGGTGCCAAAGCCTACGACCTCAACCTAGAGGACGAGGTGATTCGCGCTACCACCGTCATCCACCAGGGGCAAGTGATTTGGCCTGCCCCCAAACCCGAAGCCCCAGCGGCCCCCAGTCCGGCTGAAGCCACCGCAACGGCGACCTCAAAGGACAATACCCCCGCCCAAAAATCCCTCATTGCCCAACTGATTTGGCCCGTGCTGATTGCCCTCGCCTTCGTCGCCATCGGCCTCTGGGCACCGGAAGCCTTCCTCACCCACCTGACGGTCTTCATCCTGGCCAGCTTCCTCGGCTGGAAGGTGATTTGGGACGTCACCCCCGCCCTGCACACCCCCCTGATGAGCGTCACCAACGCCATCAGCGGCATCATCATCATCGGCGGCATGTTGCAGATCTCCGGCGACATCACCTCACCGATGACGATCCTCGGAGCCATCGCCCTCTTCCTCGGCACCGTCAACATCGCAGGAGGCTTCATGGTCTCCCAGCGAATGCTGAATATGTTTCATAAGTAAGGCTGCTGTTATTGCTAATGGCCTGACAAACCTCCCCTGTAGGTTGGGTGCAGCGAAGCGGAACCCAACACTCGCCAAAAACCTGGGTCTTGTTGGGTTCTGCTATCGCGCCACCCAACCTACGAAACATCAGCGCTTTCCGTACTGTGTTAGTCAGGTTTTTGGTGATTCAAAACAGCCACCGAAAGTTATCAATCCGGTCGATTTTGTTTTGGAGATAAGTAGTGATGATCCAAGTTAAGAGTGAGCAACAAGTTCTACAGGAAGGATTTCAGGTTTTGCTATCTAACATGGAACCATCTGCTGTCGCTCGGTTTTGGGCTGCATGTAATCTTGGCAAAAATCTTGGCAAAGGAGATTATTTAAAACTCAAGGATGACCTTTTTGCCCAAGAATCCGTAGCGAGTTTATACGCCAAAGTTACAGAATTTCAGACCTCCAACCAGTAACCAATCCCCTTAACAACCAATCACAAAGCACGAATACCCCCATCCCCCTCTATTCCCTATCCTCTCCCCTCTGTTACCTATTCCCTGTCCCCTATTCCCTCTCTTCTATGTCCAACAACCTTGTTACCGTCGCCTACATTGCGGCCAGCGCATTATTTATCCTTAGCCTCAGTGGATTGTCGAACCAAGCCACCGCCAAGCGGGGCAACCTGCTGGGCATTTTCGGCATGGCCATTGCCTTCCTCGCCACAGCGTTAATTAGCCAGGGCTACCCGATCCAGCTCAGTTCCATTGGCCTCGGTGTATTGGTGGGCACCCTCGCCGCCTCCCGTGTCGCCATGACCGCCATGCCCGAAATGGTAGCTCTGTTGAATAGCTTCGTCGGCCTCGCTGCCGTGCTGGTGGGCTTTGCGGAATACCTCCAGCCCAGTTCCGCCATGGTGGGCATGGAGGAAGTGATTCACCGCATCGAAATCTATGCCGGGGTGTTCATCGGCATGGTGACGTTTACCGGGTCGGTGATTGCCGTGGCCAAGCTGCAATCCATCGTGCCCAGCCGCGCCGTGTTGCTGCCCGCCCGCCACTTTTTCACCATCTCCATGCTGGTGGCGATGGTGGCCTTTGCCTTTCCCTTCGTCAGCGCCACCGGGAACGAGGGGCTGATTCCCCTGGGCATCCTCACCGCCATTTCGGGCATCTTTGGCGTGGTGATTGTGATGGCCATCGGTGGGGCCGATATGGCGGTGGTGATCTCCCTGCTGAATAGCTACTCTGGCCTCGCATCGGCGGCGGCGGGCTTCATGCTCAACAACGACCTGCTGATTATCACCGGAGCGCTGGTGGGCAGCAGTGGGGCCATCCTCAGCTACATCATGTGCAAGGGCATGAACCGATCCTTCCTCAACGTGCTGCTGGGCGGCTTTGGGGAAGGAGCCAGCACCACTAGCAAAAAAGCAGGCACCGCCGAAGAAGCCACCGCCACCAACGCCAGCGAAGTGGTGGATGTGCTGGAATCGGCCAATACGGTGGTGATCGTCCCCGGTTATGGCATGGCCGTGGCCCAGGCCCAACACGCCGTTGCCGAGATCACCCGCATCCTTCGCAGCCAGGGTAAGCAAGTGCGCTTTGGCATTCACCCCGTCGCCGGACGGATGCCGGGACACATGAACGTCCTCCTAGCCGAGGCCAATGTGCCCTACGACATCGTGCTGGAAATGGACGAAATCAACGACGACTTTAGCCATACCGACGTGGTGCTGGTGATCGGGGCCAACGACACCGTTAACCCCATCGCCCAGGAAGACCCCACCTGCGCCATCGCCGGAATGCCCGTGATGGAAGTGTGGAAGGCGGGCACCGTGATCGTGGTCAAACGCAGCCTCTCGGCGGGCTACGCCGGGGTCGATAACCCCCTCTTCTACCGCGACAACACCCTCATGTTCTTCGGCGATGCCAAGGCCAATATCAACGGCGTCCTCACCCAACTGGCCGCCAAAACCGAAGCCCTCGTCGCCGCCTAGGTTGCCACAAAATCGACAGTTACCACACCCCGGTTTCTCGCCCCAAGCACCAGATTTTCTGGTAAAACGGCGGTGCAGAAACCGGGGTTTTACGGTATCAGGGCTAAAATAAACCTATGACTACGGTAGCGAACGGCTCGCGATGCCAATCTTGCTGAGGTACAAGCATTTGAGGGTCTTGGTCAATCCTGGCGACCATGACCCGCTACATGTTCATGTCATCAGCAGTGAATTTGAAGTCAAAATCGACATATCAGGAGATGAGGCTTGTGTGTTGGAGAAGGGTCAGAAACACCAAAATACAACGAACGCCAAGCACACCAAAGCCGCATTGGCGTTATGTCAGGCCAATTTTCAGTATCTAAAAACCGAAGCCCGGAAATATTATGTCTAGCGTAGAATTTAAGCTGGCAAAGAACGTTATTTACGATGCCATCACCCGCGAAGTGATAGTAACGCTGCGGGATGGTTCCCGCCATGCTTGGCCTGTTCGGCTGTTGGAAATGGTGCAAAGTGATGCCGATGCTTGGTTGCCGCTGGA
This sequence comes from Phormidium sp. FACHB-1136, assembly GCF_014697375.1. Lineage (GTDB taxonomy): Bacteria > Cyanobacteriota > Cyanobacteriia > Phormidesmidales > Phormidesmidaceae > Nodosilinea. The sequence continues at coordinate 1,015 of NZ_JACJRS010000141.1, read as the reverse complement.
CGAGGTGACGGATGAACAACTGGCCAAGGTGGAGGTGTATGGCGGCGGCCAATACATCCTGTGGGATGAGTTGGGTCAAGCCTTTCGGGTTTCAGATTTGCTCGCGGGCCGCTATGGGCGCGAGGACTGGATGAAAATGCTCATGGCTATGGCTCAATAGCCTGGGCTCCCATCGGTTCCTCTGCGCTGGGTAGGAGATGCCGCCCGTAGCGCTCCTGTATCAACATCCTGGGCGCAAACCCAGTGGCGGTGGCGGTTTATGGACTGCTAAGGACAAACATTCCCAAAGAAATACCAATGGATACGACCAAGGACAACCATTTGCCGTTAGCCTAGAAGTCTCAATCGGTTCTACTGGCTATGGCAACGATTCACTTCAAGGGTAAGTCCTACGTTCAAAATCACCATCTCACCCTCAAGTACCATCATCTGGTACCAAATTCTGCCTCCAGTCTCACGGATAAAATCAGCCTTCACGGCAACCTGATTATCCACGGAGACAACCTATTGGCGCTAAAGGCACTGCTGCCCACCTATGCAGGCAAGGTGAAGTGTATTTATATCGACCCGCCCTACAACACGGGTAATGAGGGCTGGATTTATAACGATAATGTCAATTCGCCCATGATGCAGGATTGGCTAAAGGCTAATGCCCCCATCGATAAAGAAGACCTGGCCCGTCACGATAAATGGCTTTGCATGATGATGCCCCGCCTAAAGCTGTTGCGGGAACTGCTGGGCACCTCGAAAAATACTGAAGGCACTGTCTCACAATGAGACTCATGTCGAAATCTAGATTCCTGAAATATTTGCTAATAGCCCAATATTTGATCATTAGTATTTTGATTCTTAAAGAGATAGTCGATAGACACGAAAAGATGAGATCATAGACAGTATAAATTACTCACTTCTCATCAGGACTATGGGACAAAAAGGATTCTGGGACTTTGAGGAACGCCAGCAGGAATTGCTCAACAAAAATAAAACCTTAAAATATCTCAATGACATTATTCCT
>NZ_JACJRS010000140.1 GCF_014697375.1 Phormidium sp. FACHB-1136 | reverse complement strand
TCAGGCGTACTACAACATCTCAATTCAGGCCGAATTTAGGCCAAGCACTTCTTGGCCCCTGAGACTCAAATCAAGACTATGAGATAGCAACTTGGCGCTAGAAAGGCGGATATAGTTCATAAAAACTAAATTGCCCCAAATCGCAGCTTCGCTACTTTAGGGCCGACTATGACCGCATCTGGTTCTCTAGGATCCAGTCCATACGATGTCAATTGCCCCCCTGGGAGGCGGCATAAAGATGTGTCAGGTAGTCAGGCCGTCACCTGTCTGGTCAAAGACCGAGATGTGCTGCTGACCTGCTTCGATTTCCCCGCTGAGCATTGGGCGCATATTCGCACTACCCATCCGATTGAGTCCACCTTTGCCACCATGCGACTCAGAACCGACCAGACCCGAGGCGGTGTCTCCAAGGACACCATCCTGGCACTGGTGTTCAAGTTGGTCGAAAGTGCCCAGAAAAGCTGGCTCAGAATTCGAGGCTTTAAATCCCTGGTCGATGTGATTGAAGGCGTTAAGTTCAACGATGGTATTCGGGTTGATGACAACACCGAGTTAACTCAACAGCAGGACGCCGCTTGATTTCCTGCCATACACCAGATTTGACTATATCTCCCCTCATCATGGCCTTGACCCTGCTGGTCTACAGTCTCGGCCAGCGCCAACTCAGAGCGCAACTCGCCCAAGCCAATGATACCGTGCTCGACCAAAAGCAACACCCCACCCGCACGCCCACCTTTCGCTGGATTTTGCAGAAGTTTCAGGCCATTCACTTGGTCTCTATCGGCTCATCCCAGCAGGTCAGCAACCTCTCGGATGAACGCTGCAAAATCATTCGCCTCATGGGCTTTCCGGCCTGCCGCTACTACCTCCTAAATTAACCCCTGTCAACCTGCGGAATGTCGGTTGTAGCCTGAGTCAGTTCAGACGGCTTTGACAGCTAGACCCAATGCTGTATAAGAGTTTTAGTCTTAACGACCAAAATTTTCCGCTGCTAAAACTAAGCCACATTGCAACTGCTGCGGACGGAGTACCGACGGTGGCAGCAAATAACAGGCCTGAATTAGGGGAGACTCTACCGGTGGGAAAGTACTGCGAGTCCTGTAGCTGCCCCGCCTCCGTTACTCGTCTTCATTGCCAATAGCCTTACTTACCACTCCAGTGAATGAGGCGCTTTTCAACTAGTAGAAACATCACATTAAGCGTGTAGCCTAACAATCCCGTAATCAAAATGGATGCATACATATCCTTGACATTCAGAATTTGCTGAGCGTCGATGATTCGCTTTCCTAGGCCCTCCTCGGTACCGATAAACATTTCAGCCACAATTACAATCACTAGAGCAATGCTGATACCACTCCGAAGACCGATGAAGGTTTGAGGTAAGCTCTCCATTAGTAATACATCTTTAAAGATTTGCCAAGGATTGGCTCCCATGACTTTTGCCGCTAAAATGCGTGATTGTTTAGCGTGCATTACTCCGTAGGCACTGTTGAATACAATCAGCAAAAATGCACTAAATGCCGCAATAATAATCTTAGACAGATTACTAATTCCAAAAAACAAAATAAACATGGGAATTAGAGCACTGGCAGGAGTAGATCGAAAGAAATCAATCAAAAACTCAACACTGCGGTAAAGTTTCTCGGAACTGCCTAGTAAGACTCCTAGGGGAACTCCAACAATTGCTGCGAGCAAAAAGGCGCTAAAAGTTCTTCCCACACTAGCGACCAGATCGGTCATCATGGTGCCAGTGGTCAAAGCCGTTAGCAGGGTGCTGAGTGTAGTCCAGGGCGTGGGCAGTAGCACTGGGTTAACCCAACCCGAAATGGCTACAAACCACCACAGACCAAACAACACTAATACCCCTACCAGGGGCAGTAGCCGATCAATCCATGGACGCCAGGAACGAGATTTAACCTGAGATTTAGGCGTTGATAGGGCAGTAGTCATTTACGCATCTCCTGACGAAAAATGTCTAAACAGTGGCGACTAACTTCAACAAATGGTTTAGAGGAAAGGGTGTCGAGAGTGCGAGGGCGCGGGGCATCAAAAGGCACCATTTCAACGAGATGGGTAGGCCGTTTACTGAGCAGCAAGATGGTATCAGCCAAAAAAACGGCCTCTTCCAGGTTATGGACTACCATAAACATGGGAATTTGCGTGGTCAGAAAAATTTCCTGGAGCTTATCACGCACAAATAGAGTTGTTTCAAAATCTAGGGCTGAGAACGGTTCATCTAGAAACAGCACTTCCGGTTCGGCGACCAACGCCCGCAAAATTGAAATAAGTTGCTGTTGCCCTCCCGAAAAGCTATAGGGATAGCGCTTGAGATCTAGGTTAATGTTGAAGGTACTAATTAGAGTAGCTACGCGCTCACGACACTCATCCTCTGGCACCCCTCTCACCCGCAAAGGATAGGCAATATTGTCGTAGGCACTAAGCCAGGGCAGCATGGCTTCTCGGTAGTTTTGGAAGACATAGCCAATACGTGCCCGTCGAATCGGTTTGTCGTGAATTAAAATTTCACCGCTATCAAAGGGGGTGAGACCACTAATCATATTAATGAGGGTCGATTTTCCACACCCATTAGGGCCAAACACAGAAACTAATTGATTGCGGGGCAAATCCAGATCAAAGTTTTCGTAGAGAACCGCATCACCAAAGGACTTGCATAGTCCTTTGATAGAAATAAAATGCTCCGGTGGTGCAACGGTCTGGGGCCTAGGCTGATCTAGCATCATGGGTGAAATCCGACTGAGTAGGGCACAGGTTAATGTGTAAGTGTTGGATGCGTCACGGTCGAAGCTAACGCATCCAACACACGATTTTGCCGACTTCCTTAGGCAGGTTTGTATAGTAAAGCCGCTACATCCACCGAACGTGAAAAGATTTCTTGCTCGGTCATAAAGTCGAAGAACTTCTGGAAGTAGGCAATATCCTCTGGCGAAAATTCGTCGTACATGGTGTAGCCCACCAACGGTACTTTATCCACCAGTTCTCCTTCAATGGCGGTGTAGCCGACCAGATATTGACGCGCTTCGTCAGGGTTATCGCGAATATCTTGCACGGCCCGACGGTAGGCTTCTGCATAGAGAGCGCTGGTTTCGGGGTACTGTTCAATAAATTTGCTGCTAAGAACCGCCGATCCGCCAAACCAGGGCGCTTGCGGATCACCCAAAATATACTTAGAAACCACCCCATTTTCTAGAACGCGGGTAATGCCCTTGAGGGTGCCCACGGTGCCAGTTGGTTCTAGGGTATAGGCGGCATCAATTTGGCCCGACTCAATGGCGGCAACGTGCTGGCTAATCTCTAACTGCTGCACCTGGGGTTGCTCGACCCCGGCGGCTCGCAAAATCGCTTCGGCGATGGCTAAATTTTGAGCACCAGGCCCCGTCGCAAAAGATTTTCCCTTCAAATCTTGAATCGATTGAATGCCTGTATTTTTCCCGACAATCACCTGATCAAGGGCGTAGTCTACATTGCTGGGGTTAGCGGTTAAAATTCTAAATAACCCTGGGGAAGTAATTTCAGCGAGTCCTAAAACTCCACTGGCAACACCATTCCCCGTGCCCTGGAGGCGACCCGCAATTAATGCCTCGGCAACCTGGTTAGGGTTCGCAAACCGAACGGCTTCTACCTCTAACCCAGCTTCCTGAAAGTAGCCTTTTTCCACTGCTACAAACAAGGGCAAGCCCGAGGCTACTGGCCAAAAGCCCATCATAATTTTGCCCGGTGTTTCGCTGCTGCCACCGTTCTGAGCCGTTTGATTCGGCTGAGCACAGGCGTGGGCCGCTACCGCCAAGCCCGCCCCAACCCCAATCTGAAGCAAATGCCGCCGCCGTATACCCATAGTCCCTCCACATTTTCAAGAAAGTAGGCTAAAATGTATCAAAGGCTACAGAAAGTTAGTTTTCTGTTTTAAAGAAGCCCCTTTTGGGCTCCCTAATCGCTACAACTTGGGAGATCAAAGTACAGGGCAAACTGGGAGGTTTTTAGGGATAAATAGTGAAGGAATCGGGGAGATTATTAAGACTTCCTAACTTACGGCTTGAAGGTTTTGAATTGGGCTTGTCGGCATCGAGTTCTACCCAATCCGAGTGAGGGAACACCGAGTCCTAACCAGAAACCTCCAGGCATGTGGTTTCCTCGCCCGTTGGCTACCAGGGGCAATAGGACGGCTTTAGGCGTCATCCATGAGCCGATAGCCCAAGCCATGAACGGTTTCGATGAATGTTTTTGGGGCACCGGCGGCCTTAAGTTTGGCCCGCAGATTCTTGATGTAGGTTTTGATGGTGTCGTCGCTGGGGGCTTCTTGCCAAGTCCACAAGCTTTCGGCAATGGTGGCTCGACTTAAGACCCGCCGCCCGTGGCGCAGCAGGGCCTCAAGTAGGGCAAATTCTTTGGGAGTAAGGTGAATGGGAGTGCGGAGATAGTGGACTTCGTAGCTGCTGGGGTTAAGGCTGAGGTCGCCCCAGCGCAATACGGGGGTAGGGGTGCTGCTTCCTCGCCGTAGCAAAGCCCGAATTTGAGCTAGTAGTTCTTGTAGGTCAAAGGGTTTGACCATGTAGGCATCGGCCCCAGCGTCTAAGCCCATGACCTTGTCGAAGCTAGTATCACGAGCGGTGAGCATGAGAATGGGGTTGCTGTAGCCCTGATCACGCAGGCGTTGGCACAAGCCGATGCCATCCAGCCTGGGCAGGGTAATATCCATGACAACCAGGTCGTAGGTGGTGCCCTGCACCCATTGCCAGCCGACTTCGCCATCTTCGGCCCTATCGACAACATAGCGTTGGGCCGTTAACGCCTCAGCCAGAGAGTCGGCCAATTGTCTATCGTCTTCGACCAGTAGAATTCGCATAGGTTAAGGGACCGTGGCTTGGTCATTGTCCCATCTACACCATGATGATCGTAGTTGACAATCGCTCTGACCATTGCAATTAGGATTACCATGGCATGGACGCGGCCCCACCCTGAGCCAAAAATGCTCGGCTTAACTTGGAGCGTTCGCCTTCGACCTAGCTCCACAGGCTTGGCTTACAATGGCCTGAACGCTGATTCCCACAGAGGCTGAGTCACCTCCCCCTAGCGTCACAACAAGACTATGGCAAAGCTGTCGATCAGCCATCCCCTGGTGCTCGTCCTTACCCTGGGGGTGGGGGTCGGGTTATCGGTGGTGGCCGCGTTGTTTGTGAACCACTGGCAAATTTCCACCCAGCAGAGTCGGTTTCAGCGACACATTGACAACCTGGCTACGGCCCTGCAACGGAGCCTCAACCGCTATACCGATGTGCTGGCCTTTTTAAGCGACTACTACCAGGTCAGCGATGGACAGGTCAGTCGGATCGAGTTTGAACGGTTCGCGGCACGATCTCTGCAACTCTATCCCGGCATTCAGGCCCTAGAGTGGGCACCGCTGGTCTCCCACGCGGATCGATCCGCCTTTGAGCAACAGATACAGCAGCAAGGCTACCCTAGCTTTCAAGTTACCGAGTTAGGGCCAGACTATACCCTAGTGGCCGCCGCCAAACGGCCCTACTACATTCCGGTCACCTACATTGCTCCCCTAGAAGGCAACGAGGTGGCCTTTGGCTTCGACCTGCGCTCTAACCCGGCCCGCACCACCGCCATTGAATTCGCCCGCGATCAGGGCACCGTTACCACCACCAGTCCCATTCGCCTAGTGCAGGAACAGCGCGACCAGTATGGCTTTTTAGTCTTGTTGCCGCTCTACCAATCGGGTACTCTGCCTACTGACCTCGCCAGCCGCCGCCAGCAGTTTGAGGGCTTTTTGCTGGGGGTGTTTCGGGTTGCCGATGTGGTGGAAGAGTCGTTGCAAGACTTGCAGTACGACATTGACTTTGTGCTGTATGACCAAGGAATGCAGTACGACCAGGACAGCCCTACCCCAGAATTTTTAGGCTATTACGACTCGATACAAAAGCAAGTGCTCACCCAGGGATCCCCACCGTTGCAGCCCCTAGACCACAATCAACGACACGCTGTAGCCCAAACCCTGTGCCCCTTACCCGACTCCTGCACCCACACCCTTTCTGTGGGCAATCGTCAATGGCAGGTGAGCTTTGTACCCTCGCCCAGCTATACCTTTAGCCCTGCCTACGGCACCGCCATTACCCTGTTGGTGGGGCTGTTGCTGACCGGAAGTCTAGTGTCGTTGCTCTACAACCTGAACCGGGAGCTGGTGGGAGCCAAGCGCCTGAGCGAACTGAAACTGAGGTTTTTCTCGATGGCCTCCCACGAACTGCGCACTCCCCTGAGCACCATTTTGCTGTCGGCAGAGTCGCTGCAACTGCACCACCAAGACTGGAGCGAAGACCAAAAGCGGGCCAACATTCAGCGCATTGGCCGAACCGCCAAACGCATGGGCCAACAAATTACCGATATGCTGACCCTAACCCGTTCTGAGGTAGGCAAGTTAGACTTTAATCCCGAACTGGTAGCAGTAGAGCCGTTTTGCCGCCAAATCCTAACCGACCTAGAGGCTAGCTCCCCCTCCCGCATCACCCTTCAAGGGCTAGATCCGTCCGTCAAAGCCTTTTGGGATAAGGCCCTGGTGCGATCGCTGCTGACGAATCTTGTCACCAATGCGCTTCAATATTCTCCGGCCCCCAGCCCCGTTACCGTAACCCTGCAAACCCAAGCCGACCAGATGGTGATCACGGTTTCTGATCGTGGGCGAGGTATCCCCACCAACGAACGTCAGGCTATCCAAGAAGCTTTTATCCGAGGCAGCAATGTGGGCGATATTCCTGGCACAGGCTTAGGTTTGGCCGTGGTTAATACCAGTGTCACCATCCACCGGGGACACTGGGTCATTGACAGCATCGAAGGAGAGGGAACGACCGTTACCGTTACCCTACCGTTGGAGTAATCCCCCATTGATGGCAGGCTCAACCTAGCACACGTCAACACTGGGGTAACCTAGCATTATGGGATTTAGGAATGTGAAGGGAAGCTTAAGACCGTCTTTTAGAGAAGTCAAGTAATTAATGGTGTAAAACAGCCGAAATAGCTTACTTTTGCTCAGTATCACGGATCGCTAACCAACTCATCTGGCCAAACCATTCCCGTTTGAGGTATTGCTGCTTGCTCCTAAGCTGATGTGCATCTGAATTGCATGTTAGCTTTCTCTGAAGCCCTTGCCATAAGGCTTTTGGGGCAATCTAGCTAATGTATTTTAGATGACTAACAGCTTATTGCAGCCCGAAGGCTAATTAGGACAGGATTGAAGTGGCCCCCTCAAACTGGACAGGGAGCTAAGCTCTGAACGACTCAAACAATGATAGGAGTAGTTCATGAGTACAAACGCAAGCAATACAGCCCAGCCTTCAAGGCTAAAGTGGCCCTAGATGCAGTTCGAGGGGAGAAGACAGTCTCTGAGTTGGCCAGTGGGTACAGTCTGCACCCCACGGTGATCAACACCTGGAAACGCCAACTGCTCGAAGGTGCCAGTGACCTGTTTGAGGGTAATCGAAAACCGCCAGTCGCCGCCGCTCATCAAGCCCAAATCAATGAACTCTATCGCCAGATTGGGCCGTTGAAGGTGGAACGCGATTTTTTAGCCCATCGGTCGGCACAACTCGGTCTGAGCAGCGACAAACCCTGGTAGTGCGCGACCATGAGCATCTGAGCATTGTCCGGCAATGTGAGTGGTTAGAACTGTCTAACCACTTGGGGCCACTTCATACGAACCATTTCAGCGGGGGACGGCGGCACAGAGAGATCGACGATGGGAAATCGATAATAGGTGGCAGAGTCGATCAGCGCCTCGTAGGGTAGGAGTTCCCCGTCCTCGGTTAAGTCCACAAATGCCGTACTCCCGCCGCTAGGATAGCTTGAACCTTGGCCGCAGAGGAGGCACCATCTTTCGTTTGATAAACTGATAGCAGGAATAGCCCTGGTGGAGTAGGCAACGTGGGTGGCTTGCCATGTCATACTCGCGAGTGTTGTAGCGCAGAAGGACTATTTTTGGTGGATGGGTATCTAGGTGAGTCGGTGAATGGTGAAAGGTAATGGTACAAGCCGTCTCCCAATTCATGAGTTTTCAGGAGTTTCTGGCATGGAAGCCGGAAACTGGGCGGTACGAACTGCACGATGGGGTGATCGTTGAGATGCAGCCGACTGGCCCCCATGAGCAAGTGGTCGGTTTGTTGAACCGCAAACTGAATGCCCTGCTCGACCAGGAAGACCTGAATTATTTCATTCCTAACACCGCGCTGGTGCAGCCCCTAGGGTTTGAGACAGGCTATAAGCCCGATGTGCTGATGGTAGACCGGGCGGCCCTAGCCCATGAGCCTCTGTGGGAGCGGAAATCGGTGGTTACGTTGGGGCGTTCGGTGAAGCTGGTGGTGGAGGTAACTTCGACCAACTGGCCCGATGACTATGCCCGCAAGTTTGAAGACTATGAGGCGATGGGCATTGCCGAGTATTGGATTGTGGACTACCGAGGGCTGGGGGGACGGCGCTACATTGGCACCCCCAAGCAGCCGACGATTACGGTGTGTCAATTGGTGGAGGGGGGGTATCGGACTCAGCTTTTTCGACGGGGAGAGCAGGTGGTGTCGCCAGGGTTTCCAAATTTGAGGTTAATGGCAGATCAAATTTTTGTCGCCGGGGATTAAACGACGAACAAAAACGCGAAGCCCGAACGAAGGGGACGCAGTACGGCAGCAACCCTCATAGGGTTGCCTGTCCTGACCCCAGATCGAAAACGTCCTTCATCGATTGGACTATCTAGGATTAATCTCAATTCTCCACCCAAATGGGCCTAGCGTAAAACTCGCCGTCACCGGGTTCTAGCTGAAAACCACCCAACAGCAGCCCTAACCAAACCTGCACCAGGGGCCAGTCTAGCTGAGCCTGGAGATGGCGCAATTCGATGGCCTCTGGGTGGGCCTCAAACCAAGCCCAGATCTGTTCCACCCAAGCGCCCACGGATTCATCGTAGGCGACGATAGCCTGCTGGGCAGCCTCCATTTCATCCACCATCGCCAGCAGGGTGGCCTTGTCTACGGTGGCCACCACCGAGTCTTCCTCGTGAACCGACTCAGCCTTGATGCGCTGCCGAGTTGGCGGCGCAACCATATCCTCGGTGTCGAGCTGCTGACTGGAGCGCACCAATCCCCTGAGCCAGTCTTGGGCCAGCGTCGGATCTTCAGGATCATAGACCGCTTGCCATTGCTCGAATAGGGCTTCTGCCTTGGCCTGGTGCAGGGTCGCCAATCGTTCAATCGCCTGCCAAAGCTGACCTAGGTTCGTGGTCTCTGGGTCAACCAAGGCGGCATCAAAGGCTGTCTCTAAGGTTGAGGGTGTCATCACGTCACCGTCACCACCAGTTCAGGCCCAGCGGTTGGATCAGATCCCCGCAAGGGACAGCCCTTAATCGGGCATTCGGTTGGCTCTAGGCGAATTTCAGCCTCGAACTGATGAATCTGGGGATAGCGCTGATGGATTTCATCGAGCACCTGTACCAGGTATTGCTTCAGCCGCCGCCCCGTCATGCCTGCACAGTGCATGGGTCGCACGGCCAGCAGTTGTTGGTCGCCCTGCCATACACCAGATTTGACTATATCTCCAAAAGGACAGTCATACACCAAGTCGAGCAAGGCCCTATCCCCAGGGTAATCGCATCTTAATCGAGTGCTCGTATTGATAGGCTAAGGGGTAAAAATCAACAGGTTATAGCGCGTCGACTTAGGCCTACGGCCCCGTCATGGTCGAATATTTGAGCTGATTGCCTCCCAACGAAATCGGTTGTCTTTATCTCAGCGTGGCCCTCTGGTTGGCTGTCACGCCTTATCCACCCCACTGGCTGCCAGGATTTTGAGCAAAAAGTTATTGTCCATTGCGGCGGTGTAGCGCTTCATCTTCAAAC